>NZ_ARYH01000004.1 GCF_000685235.1 Hyphomonas adhaerens MHS-3 | reverse complement strand
GGAACGACATCGCCTATCCGTCGGCGCAGGCTTCGTATGACGTGCTGGCGAACTATTACAACGCGGTCCCGGAGGGCCTGACGAATGACCGCTGGATCGCACCGGACGGGCAGCTGCCGGCGGATGCGTTCGACAAGCCGGAGGGGCTGACAGGCCTGCTGCCGCCGAAGCCTGCCGTCTGGGATGTGCGCACGCCCGAATACGGCATGTTCGACCGGATCCTGCCCTTTGTGTGGGAGACGACGCGGGGCATGGGGCACTCCTTTGCCTACAATCGCAACGAGACGGACGCCGACTATCTGACGCGCGACGACCTCGTGGCGATGCTGGCGCGGGCGGCGTGTTTCAACGGAAATGTTCTGCTGAATGTCGGCCCGCGGGGGGATACTGTGATCCCGCCGGGGCAGGCCGAACGGCTTGAAGCGGCGGGGGCGTGGCTTGAGACGGCCGGTCCGTCGATCCTCGGGACGCGGCCGGTTGAGCTGCCGGAGCGAGAGGCGGGCGGCGTGCCAGTCGGCGCGACGCGCCGCGACGGAGCGCTCTACCTGCACGTGTTCGGCGTGCCGGAGGCGCAGACGCTGGAAGTCAGCCTGCCGGAGGGGCTGGGGCCCATCACCTCGGTGACGCAGTATGGCGGCGAGGTCACGGACTGGTCGGTCGATGCCGGACGCCTCTCCCTCACCGTCCCCGCATGGGCCGATACCGCCGTCCAGTCATTCAAACTGGAGAGCGGATCGTGACGGACACCGCCCAACTCGTGCTGCCGGATTACGGGCTTGGCGCAGCTGGGCTCGGAAATCTGTATACGGCGATCCCGGATGAGATAGCGCGCGAGGCGCTGGAAGCCGCGAGCCGGGCCGGATTCCATTATATCGATACCGCGCCGTTCTACGGGCATGGCCTGAGTGAACAGCGCGTGGGCGCGTTCCTGTCTGCGTCGGATGAGCGACCTGTTTTGTCGACCAAGGTCGGCCGGCGGCTGGTTCCTGCGGATGGCCGCCCGATCCCGGACAATGGCTTTGCGTCGCCAGCACCGTTCATCCCGGAGTTCGATTATTCGGAAGCCGGCATCCGGATGTCGTTTGCGGGCAGCCGGAACCGGCTCGGAGTCGCAAATGTGGATATCCTCCTGCTGCACGATATCGGGCGGATGACGCATGCCGATGCGCACGCCGCCGTTCTGGAGCAGGCGTTTGACGAAGCGCTGCCCACCATGGACGCCATGAAGTCCGAGGGGCTGACCAGATGGATCGGCCTTGGCGTGAATGAAATCGAGGTCTGCGAAGAGGTGCTCGCACGTGTCCGGCTGGACGTCCTGCTGCTGGCCGGACGGTACACCTTGCTGGAGCACGAAACCTCAACGCCGTTCCTCAACGCCTGTGAGCGGGCCGGGGTAAAAATAATCATTGGCGGTGCATTCAACTCCGGCCTGCTGGTCGCGTCGGGCGAGGAGCCATTGCACTACAACTATGCTGAGGCGCCGGACTGGGCGGTCGATAAGGTCCGGAAACTCCGGGACGTCTGCGCCCGGTATGACGTTGAGCTACCGGCGCTGGCGCTGCAATTCTGTCAGGCACATCCCGCCGTCGCGGCAGTTGTTCCGGGGGCGAGAACTGCGTCGCAGGTCGAACAGGTGCGTGACTGGACCCGGGCGAAGATCGATCCCGATGTCTGGACGGCATTGAAGGACATGGCGCTGATCGCGGCCGATGCGGTGGTGCCGTCATGACGCCGGTCATCGACGCGCATATGCACATCTGGACCCTGGCGCGGGGGGACTATGACTGGCTGACGCCGGACCTTGATGGGCTCTGGAGAGACTTTGAAATTGACGACGCCTGGCCGGAGGCACGCGACGCGGGGGTCTCGCAGGTGATCCTCGTTCAGGCGGCGGCGACGGCGGCGGAAACCGGGTTCATGCTCTCTGTCGCGGCGAGAGACGACCGCGTTGCCGGTGTTGTGGGGTGGACGGACTTTGAGGCGCCCGATGCGGCGCAGGAGATCCAGCGGCTCGCCGACACCTCCAAGATCGTGGGCCTGAGACCGATGATCGCCGACATCCCCGACCCGGACTGGATTCTGAACGACGCTTTCACACCGGCCCTGAAGACCATGTCCGAGAGCGGCCTCGTGTTCGACGGGCACGCGCGAGCTGACCTTGTGCCGGTCATGAGTGAACTGGCCTCCCGTCATCCGGGTCTGCAGATTGTCCTCAACCATGCGGGCAAACCCCGGATTGCGGACCATGAACTCGAGACGTGGTTCGACGATATCGCCCGGCTTGCCCGCCACCCGAATGTTGCGTGCAAAGTCTCCGGCCTGCTGACGGAAGCGGGCACGCGAAAAGACGACGTGTCCATCGGTGAGGTGGTCCAGCACCTCGGCACCTGTTTCGGACCTGAGCGGTTGATGTGGGGCAGTGACTGGCCGGTGCTGACGCTTGCAGGAACGTATGCAGAGTGGAGCGCGCAGAGCGCCCGCCTGATCGACCGGTTCTTTCCTGAGCACGCCGCCATGATCTGGGGCGGCAACGCCAGAAGAATTTATTTCAGCCGAGGGAGTAACTGACGTGGGCAGACTTGCGGGAAAAACTGCGCTGATCACCGCCGCAGGCGCGGGGATAGGCCGGGCCGCCGCCGAGGCATTTGCCCGGGAAGGGGCACATGTCATCGCGACCGATATCGATGTCCAGCCGCTTTCGGACGTGGCCTGGGAGACCGGGATCACCTGCGAGCCGCTGGATGTGACAGACCGGAACGCGATCCGGGAGGTTTGCGGCCGCCATAAAGACCTGGACATTCTGTTCAATGTCGCCGGATGGGTTCATCATGGAAATATCGAGGCGTGTGACCGGGACGATTGGGATCGGTCCGTCCTGATAAACCTGACATCAATGTACGAGATGTCCCGCGCGGTCTTGCCGAACATGCTCGCAAAAGGCGGCGGCGTGATCCTCAATATGAGCTCAGTTGCCTCAAGCGTTTCCGGCGTCGCCAACAGGTTCGCCTATGGGGCAACCAAGGCGGGCGTCATCGGCCTGACCAAGGCGATTGCCGAAGATTATGTCAGCCGGAATATCCGCTGCAATGCCATCTGTCCGGGGACGGTTGATACGCCCTCCCTGCAGGGGCGGATGAAGGCTCTCGGAAACTATGAAGAGGCGCGCCGCATGTTTGTGGAACGCCAGCCGATGGGGCGGTTGGGGGAGGCAGACGAAATCGCGAACCTCGCCGTCTACCTTGCATCAGATGAATCATCCTTCACCACAGGCGCCGTCCACGTGATCGACGGCGGTTGGACAAACTAGGAGCTGGTCATGAAACTCTTGAGGGTTGGGCCGACCGGGCGCGAGAAGCCCTGCATTCTGGATGCAGATGGAGCCATCCGGGATGCGAGTGCATTCGTGGATGACTGGGATGGCGACTCCATTACCGATGACGTGCTGAAACAGGTTGCCCGCCTTGACCTGTCCGGCCTTCCGGAAGTCGACCCCGCCAGCCGCACCGGGCCTTGCGTGGCCGACGTCGGGAAGTTCGTCTGTATCGGTCTGAACTATGCCGACCATGCCGCCGAGACCGGCGCGGAGGTTCCGTCGGAACCGGTCGTGTTCTTCAAGGCGACCAGCGCGATCTGCGGCCCGGATGACAATCTTGAGATTCCCAGAGGGTCAACAAAGACGGATTGGGAAGTCGAGCTGGGCGTCGTGATCGGCAAGGAAACGAAATACGTCTCCGAAGCCGATGCCATGGACCATGTGGCGGGATATTGCGTCGTCCACGATGTGTCGGAGCGCGCCTTCCAGCTGGAAGGGACCGGGCAATGGGTCAAAGGGAAAAGTGCCGATACGTTCGGCCCGATCGGCCCGTGGCTGGTCACAAAGGATGAGATTGCAGACCCGCAGGACCTGTCCATGTGGCTGGACGTGAATGGCGCAGCCATGCAGCGCGGATCCACCAAAACCATGGTGTTCGGCGTGGCGCACCTAGTCAGCTACCTGTCTCAATATATGAGCCTGCAGGCCGGAGACATCATATCGACCGGGACACCGCCCGGCGTGGGGCTCTCAAAAGACCCGCCACAGTATTTGCGGCACGGCGACGTCGTGACCTTGGGCATCGAGGGACTGGGCGAGCAGAAACAAACCTGCATCGACGGATAACGGGCTGAGCGCGCTCAGCCGAGATATTGGAAAGGACGAACGAATGACTTCTGGGGATAAACTCAAAGCCCGGTTTCTCCGCCGTGTAGAAAAGCCGGTCAGCCGCGAAGAGCTGAAACGCCTGGCCCGGTCGTGCAAGTCGGCCGGAAAACGCGCGGCGCCGGAAGACCGCATGGATATTGCTGCGGCGCTGGCGCATGCGGCATTTCTTGCGCCGGACCGGACCGCAGAAACCTATGATGCCGTCTCTGAAGGCTGGACCGGAAATGCCGTGAAGGCCGCCCGCATCGAACCTTTCGACCGGGCACCGGAGCCGGTTCCGCCTGGCCTGTGGGACGAATACTGGGGGATTGTGGAAGACGGGCTGGCTGGCAAACTCGACGCCCTGGCGATCACTCAGCGAACGGCGGCCCTGGGCAAGTATTTCACCGACCAGGCGACAGCGCGCGTCGCAGAAATGGCCCATTTGTTTGAGGGCGTGTCTCAAGCCGCCGAAAGGGACATGCCGGAGCTGATATCGCTCTCGACCCTCGCGGCCTGTCCGCAGGGGTCTTTGGGACGGGAATTTCACGACCTGATCGTCGACAACAAGTTTGATCTGGAAGTGCTGGACCGGACAGAGATATCCATTCACGCCTTGCCGCAGCCGCTGGATTATCTCAACACGCGGATGCTGCAGGCCCATGACCTGTGGCACATCACGGCGGGATATGAGACGACCGCCCTGCACGAGATCGCGATTTCCGCATTCCAGATGGCCCAGTTCGGGCATAATTATTCCGCCCAGTTCCTGTCGATCACGGCCGTGATTTCGGCCCTGTCGCCAGCGCGCGGATATCCCATTCTCATGGATACGGTGACGTCTGCGTGGATACACGGGCGCGAGACACCGTCCATGATCCTCATTCCCTGGGAAGACGTCTGGGACCAGCCGGTCGAGACGATCCGGCGTAACTACGGAATACGGCCTTACGAGCGGCAATATCCGGCCGACCTGATTGAGCAGAGCCGTATGCTGACGGGCGGTTTGGGCATGTTTACGGCGGTGTTGCACCGCGTGTTCACGGCCGTCACAGGGCCCCTCCATCCGCGGCGTGCCTGACCCCATCTGCGTAACCTGCCGGAAGAGGCGAGGGGCCTGCCCGCCCTCGGCCGGAGTGGGGGACAGGGCGAGCTGAATCCTGCGGCCTGTCCGGCGCCTTTGCCCATGGCCAAAGGCGAAGACGGGGCGCCTATCCACCCCCTAAGGCCCCATGTCAGGCTTCCCGGCATGACACATCCCGCCGGTTTCCTGACTCACGCCTATTCCACGATTGCCCACGCCGTGGCCGAAGCCGGCGTGAATGCAGACCTGTTCAAGCATCCGGAACTGATCCCGAAAACGGTAAAGCGCCGCGTCTCGGCAGAGCTGAAGCGGCTCGCTGTACTGCTCCGCCGTCTGATCTTCCTGATGGCCCTGCAGGTGGAATTGACGCCGGTGACACCGCGTCCGGGCAGCAATTATTTTGAAAAGAACGAAGGCGAACCAGAAGCGCGCAAGGCGGTCTTTTCCGTTCTGCCCGTGCCCGCAGGTGAAACCCCGGATTTCCTGCATGGCCCAATCACTGTGCCGACGCGGGGGCCTGTGCCTGCTGCGCCGCTCATCGCGCGCTGGGAGGCCATGCTCGACACGCTGAAACATCACAAGCGCCGGGCGAAGCGTCTCGCGCGCACGATCCAGCGCTGGAAGGCTGAAGGCGAGGCCCGGCCCTACATCGTGCCGATCCCCCGGACGCACGCCATGCCCGCCGCGCTCGGCATCGTTTCCGGCGGCCTCACCGTGCAGCTGATCGAAGCGTTGCGCGACTGGCCAGCCGCCGACACGAGCTGAATTTCTCGACAATCAGGACCTTTGCCGGAGCGCCTTGGGCACGTCCGGACAAAGGTGCTGGCGGGACGGCGACTTGGCCGCCATCCCGCCGAGGACACTTTAGCGGCCAGCCCCGAACCGGTAGCTCAGGCTGACGCCATAGGTTTGCGGGTTGCCGTAAACGAGTTCATCAAAGCCGAAGTCGGCAACGTCATAGGCGTCGACGATATACTCTTCGTCCGTGATGTTCTTGACAAAGGCGGCAAGTTCCCAGCGGTCGCTTGCGGGCTTCAGGGCAATACGGGCGTTTGCCAGAACGTAGGATCCCTGGCCAAGACGCGGCGTGTTGGCCGTATCGAAGAACTGGTCATCCGTATAGGATGCATCCACTCCGAAAATGACGCGCTTGTCGTCCCAGACCGGCTGGCTTTCATAGCGCGCCCGGGCGACGAGGCTCCATTCCGGTGTGGCAACCATCCGGTTGCCAGAGAAGTCTTCGCCGATGGGGGTGACGAAATCCTCGTACTCGGCATCCAGGTAGGTGCCGGCGAGGGAGAGTTCCAGCCCCTCGACGGGCAGGGAGGTCACGTCGAATTCGAGACCCTTGATGCTGGCCTTGTCGGCGTTGAACAGGGTTTGCGTCGGCACACCGCTGGGCGCGAGACCAAAGACCTGGAGGTCTTTATAGTCATAGAGAAAGGCCGATGCATTGGCGCGCAGCGTGTGGGCGAACCATTCGGATTTCACGCCGACTTCATAGGCCAGAAGTTGTTCCGGATCGACAATCGAGGCTTCCACCGGATCGCTGGATGCGCCGGTATTGAAGCCCCCGCTCTTGAAGCCGCGGGAAACGGACCCGTACAGCATCACGTCGTCGGTCGCATCATAGGACAAGGCGGCGCGGAAGGTCGGTTCTTCAAAAGAGATGGAGTCGCGGCCATAGGCGGACTCGTCAAGGAGTGGATAATACACCGGAGACGGCTGGCTCAGCGGAACCGCATCAACCGGGCCGGCATAGGAGAACAGCTTGATGCTCCGGTCTTCCCAAGTAAACCGGGCTCCCAGCGTTGCCGTCAGCCGGGGCGTGAGATCGTAGTCTGTCTGGGCGAAGACGGCGAACGTGTCTGTCTTCTGCGTATACATCCGGTCGAAGCGCGCGATGAAGTTCACTGGATCGAAATATTCAGAGCCCGGAGTTGGGTTGAGGTCTGCAAGGAGTTCGAAAAAGTCCTGACCGGCCAGTTTGTCCTGCAGGTAGAAGGCCCCCATGATCAGCTTGGTCGGACCGTCCCATTGCGATGCAAGGCGGAGTTCCTGGCTGTACTGTTCGGATCCGTCATTGATGTATTCTTCTGTCAGGCGGTTCGGCGACGCGTCGACTTCGAGCAGCGCTTCCCGGTCGGCCTTCAGGTATCCGGTGACGGAGGTGAGGTCGAACATGCCGAGATCCCAGTTGATCTGCAGATCGGCGGTGACCGTCTCAACATCCTCCGGCGTGCTCTTCATGTTTTCCGATCCGGAGTACGGATCCGGGTTGTCTGTATAGCCGAACGCGTCGCTGCAGATTGCCGCGTTCCGCCCGCCGCAGACGCCATTGAAGTCAGGTACGCCAAAGCCGCCGGTCCCGAAATTGAAGAGCCCCTGGCTTTCATAGGACCGCGACGTTGCGCTGCTGACGCCGTATTCCACTTTACCCAGGATCTCCAGCGTGTCGGTGGGCGTGTAAAGAAGCTGTCCGCGGACGGCCTGGAAATCCACGTCATTCTTTTCGGCGCTGGTGCCGTCCGGGAACAGGATCGTCCGTGTGCCATCGCGCGTGTTCGAAACGCCGGAAAGACGCACAGCGAGCTTGTCGCTCAGCGGGATGTCGACGGCGCCTTCCAGGTCAAGCTGGTTGAAACGGCCATAGGTCGCATTGATGAAGCCCCCGGGTTCAAACCCCGGCCGCGCCGTGTGGACGCTGACGACACCGCCGGTGGTGTTGCGTCCATAGAGTGTGCCTTGCGGGCCTTTGAGCACTTCGATCCGGTCCAGATCGTAAAGCTGGAACAGCTGCCCGATCGTGGAATTGTAGAAGAGGTCATCGACCATCACGCCGATGGCGCCACTGTTGCCCGGATTGAAATCATTGATGCCAACGCCGCGGATGAAGATGGTCGGGTTGGAGGCCGAAAAGCTGGACTTGATCTGCAGGCCGGGAACCTGCTGGGCCAGGTCCTCCGTGGTGAGGTAATTGCCTTCGTTGAGCTGGGTCTGTCCGATCGAGGTCACAGTGACCGGGACGTCCTGCTGGGAGGCTTCACGGCGCTCGGCTGTGACCTGTACAGTCTGCAGGACGCGTCGGCTGTTTGGCGTATCTGCTGCTTCCTGTGCATTGGCAGGCATGAAAACTGTCAGGGCGGTGATGGATACCGCGCAGGCCAGCAGGGGCATCGGGGCGAAATGGCTCATGAATTCCTCTCTTTGAATTGTTTTGTGCTTCCTGTGAGTTCCGGGCGTCATTGCTCAGAACGGAAGCTCTTCGTCTTTCATTTGAACAAAGACGCTCTTCTTCTGGGTGTACTGATCCAGGACGTCCCAGCCGTTTTCCCGTCCGATGCCGGACTGCTTGTATCCGCCGAAGGGAATTTGCATTGGCTGGGCCTGATATGTGTTGATCCAGAACATC
This sequence comes from Hyphomonas adhaerens MHS-3, assembly GCF_000685235.1. Classification (NCBI taxonomy): domain Bacteria; kingdom Pseudomonadati; phylum Pseudomonadota; class Alphaproteobacteria; order Hyphomonadales; family Hyphomonadaceae; genus Hyphomonas; species Hyphomonas adhaerens. The sequence continues at coordinate 146,509 of NZ_ARYH01000004.1, read as the reverse complement.
CCGGTCTGGATCGAGGCAGCGACACGGTGCGCGCGGGCAAGGTCTTTCGTGACGACTCCACCGGCGAGGCCATAGTCGGAATCATTGGCGCGCTCGACGACTTCGTCCTCTGTGTCGAATTTCAGGAGCGTCATCACGGGTCCGAATATTTCTTCGCGAACGTGTTCCATGTCATCGGTGCTGTCGCCGATAACTGTCGGCGCGTAGAAGAAGCCATTCTCACACCCGGCGACGTCGACGCGGTGTCCGCCTGCCAGAACACGGGCGCCTGCACTCCAGGCACGCTCGACAAAGCCGGAGACAACATTGAGATGGTTCTCGGAGATGAGGGCGCCGATTTGCGTTGATGGGTCGGATGGAGGCCCGACCCGCAATTTGGCCGTTCTCTCCAGGATCTTCTCGACAACGGCATCGTAGATGGAGGCATGAATAAAGACGCGTGTGCCGTTTGCGCAGATTTCGCCCTGCGTCAGGAAATTCGCATACATGGCCAGGCGGGCTGCGTGTTCGGGGTCTGCGTCGTCGAAAATGATGAAAGGCGATTTCCCGCCCAGTTCCAGTGAGACATGCTTGAGGCGGGGAGACGCTGCTGCCATCACTTTCCGGCCGGTCGGCGCGCTGCCGGTGAGGGACACTTTCGCAATACCGGGATGTTCTGAAAGCGCGGCGCCGGGACCACGTTCCCCCTGAAGGACGTTGAACACGCCGGGAGGGACACCCGCTTCACAATAGACTTCGGCCAGGTGAACCGCTGAGATTGGCGTCATCTCAGACGGTTTGAAGATCATCGCATTGCCGCAGGCGAGCGCCGGGGCTGACTTCCAGCAGGCAATCTGCAGGGGGTAATTCCAGGCGCCGATCCCGGCACACACACCGAGGGGCTCGCGGCGGGTATAATAAAAGCCGTAGCCAAAATCCTGATACTCGCCCTGCAGGCTGCCGGCGAGATTGGCGTAATGCTCAATCGCATCTGCCCCTGTCTGAACATCCACTGTTGCGGCCTCGGCGATCGGCTTGCCGGTGTCGTCAACTTCGATGCGCGAAAGTTCGTCGTTCCGGGCTCGGAGAAGGTCGGCCGCTTTGCGCAGGATGCGCCCGCGCTCCTCGGCCGGAAAGGCCGCCCATTCTTTCTGGGCTGCGGTGGCGGAGTCGATCGCCAGCTCAATCTGACTGGCGCTCGCTTCCCGGAATTGGCCAATGGCTTCGCCTGTGGCGGGGTTCACCGAGGTGAATTCGGTATCGCCGTCTCCAGCCAGTCGTTTGCCGTCCACAAAGAGATCAATGGCGTATTTCACGTCGTCATCCTTTTTTCTTGCGCGTGGCAGAGAGTGTGATAGTTCGGATAAATAACTGCACGTACAATTACATTTGTCAATCAATGCTGGCGCGCCGGGTTATCTGATGGATGTGAGGGCGAGCGGTCGGGCGGATGAAATAGGAAAGGGATCGGCATGCGCATTGGTTTTCTGGGACTTGGGAACATGGGTGCCAACATGGCGATGGTGCTGCAGCGCTCGGGCCTGCAGCTGAAAGTTCATGACATTGATCCCGCAAAGGCAGAGTCGCACATTCAGAACGGCGCGATCTGGGCCGAGACACCTGCAGACTGCGCGCGGGACGTGGACATCTTCATCACGTCGCTCCCCAAGCCCGATGTCGTTCAGGCCGTTATGGCGGGCGAGCAGGGCGCGTTGTCCGGCCTGCAAGCTGGAACGATCTGGGTCGACACCACGACGAATGATGTCGGTGTCGTCGAGGCGCTGGCTGAGCAGGCTGCCAAGATTGGGGTGAAAACCGTTGATTCCCCTTTGACCGGCGCCGTGGATGGCGCCCGGCGCGGGGAACTGACGCTCTTCGCGGGTGGGGATGAAGCCGTTGTGGCCGCATGCGAGCCGATTCTGTCGAGGATGGGACGTGTGATCTATTGCGGGCGTCTCGGAACCGGCAACGCCGTGAAACTGGTTACCAATTATCTCTGGTTTACCCATGCCGCCGTCATTGGTGAGGGATTGATGCTCGGCAAGCGCGCTGGCGTTCCGCTGGATGTCCTGTGGGATGCCATCAAGGACAGCGTTGGGGACAGCTTCGTCGCCCGGCATGACGCCCCATCCATCTTTGCCGGACACTACGATCCGTCATTCTCGCTGGAGCTTTGCGTGAAAGACCTGCGCTTGTGCAAGGAACTGGCGGAGCGTGGCAACGTGCCGATCCCGATTGGTGCCAAGGTTGCCGAGCGCTTTGCTCTGGCAGCCGAAACCTATGGCGGGTCAGAAGCGGAACTTAAAGTCGCGAAGCTGATCGAAGACGAGGTTGGCGAAGACCTGCGCCTTGAAGGCGACTGGCCGTTGCACTGGGAGGCTTAAGGGGCGGGGCGGAGCGCTAGTCCGGGGGAGCTAGCGACCCAGTCTTGCTTCCAGGCTACCGAGTGCGACTTCCTTCGCGACGTGCGAGGTGAGTTCTGAACGCTTCTGCGCGTGTTCGACCCAGAGACCGTCGATAATGAGGGCGGCTTCTGTCGAAAACGCTGCAGAATCGGCAGGTGGCAACACTTTTCCCGCATAGCGGTTCAGGCTGCGTTGCAGCAATTTATCACTCAGGCGTTCAATGCGGGCGAACTTTGGATCGGAATGCGCATTCGCCCAGAAGTGCAGCCACACCGTGCAGAATTCGGAATTGAAGAGTGCCGGGGAAAACTTGGACGTGATGACCGCGCGGAGCCGGTCAATATCGCTGTCAGCGGATGCGATGGCTGCGCTTTCTTCTTTCAGGACGAGGTTCAGCAATTGCCGCATGGTTGCCTCGAACAGATCGGTCTTGTTCTTGAAGTGCCGGTAAATCGTCCCGCCGGTGAAGCCGGCCTCTGCTGCGATCTTCTGAATTGTGGATTCGGCATAGCCGTATCTGTTGACGCAGGTGACGGTTGCCTGGATCAGATCGCGTTTGCGCGTAAGTTTTGTCTCGGCTCTGCCCATGGCTTTATCCGATCGAAGGCGCAGTTTTGAGGCGCCGGTCGAGATAGTGATCTGCGATCTGGCGGGCGGCTTCCGGAGTAATCCTGCCTTCGCTTTGCGCTCTGCGGATCCACAGGCCATCGACCAGGGCGACCAGTTCCTGGGTCGCCCGTTCCGCGTGTTCTCGCGGCATCAGGCGAGACAGCGCGTCGAGCAGGTTGCGGTGAAAGCGTTGCGAATTGATGCGCTCCAGCCGGGCCAGCTCTTCCGAGCGAGCCGTTTCCGACCAGAATTGCAGCCACACAAAGCAATTGCGATGCGTAAACAATTCATCGGACAGGTTGGCACGAAGAACGGCCCGGGCCCGCTCCAGTGGGGAGTCCGCCTTGCTGAGCTCGAGAACCAGTTCGTCACTGATGCCCGACATCAGCAGCCGCATGGCCGCGGCGAACATCTCTTCCTTGGAGCCGAAATGATAATGGATGTTTCCGGTCGACAGGCCCGCAATTTCGCCAATTTTAACGACCGTCGCATCATGGACGCCATGCTTGTAGATCGCCGCAATCGTCGCTTCCAGCAGTTGCCTCTGGCTCTGGTCTCTCTGTCTGCGCTTCTGTGCAACGGGTTTCATGGGTACTCTGGTAAATCTTTACGTCGATACTTCACGCGTATTTGGGGCTCGTACAGAAAAAAGTCACTCAACATGCAACGAAAAGACATTCTATCAAAATGTAATTGCATGACCGTTTACAAAATGTGATAAAGCTGAAGTCAAAAGGAATGTGGACCATCGGGAGGAAAATACCGTGACTGCCAACGTAACCCAGTTGCCCGAAACCGCCTCGGCCGAAGATATTCTTCAGGCCCTGGATAAGGACGGCGTCGTGATTGTGCGCGACTTCCTGTCTTCCGGATTGGTCGAACGCCTCAACGCTGAACTGCAGCCTCATATTGATGCCTGCCGCATGCGCGACGTGCAGACGGGGTATGATGACTTCCTTGGCGGGTCGACTGTGCGCCTTCACGGCATCGCGGCCAAATCGGATAGCTTTCCCGACGCTTTGCTCGAGCCAAGAATGCTTGCCGTCATGGACGCGTTGCTGAAGCCCAACTGCACGGACTACCGGCTCAGCGCGGCAGAGCTGATCGAGATTCGTGGCGGAGAAACCGCTCAGGTCATTCACCGTGACGATGATTCCTGGCCGCGCGCCGCCCAAGCTGCTGCACCGCTCGTTATCAACGTCATGATGGCACTGACAGACTACACTGAGGACAATGGCGCGACGGTGGTGGTGCCGGGAAGCCATAAGTGGGATGTCGACCGTGTGCCTGAGGCGGACGAAATTACGCATGCCGTGATGCCGGCAGGATCCGCCGCGATCTTCACAGGGCAATGCCTCCACGGAGGTGGAACAAATACGAGTGGCAAGGTCCGCCGCGGTTTGTCTGTCTCCTTCTGCCATGGCTGGCTGGTTCCGGTTGAGAATAGCTGGCTCGGCGTTCCGCTGGAGCGTGTTCGCCAACTGCCGGAACGGGCCCAGGAACTGCTTGGCTATGCGGCATATGATGGCACCAGTATGGGCGGTGGCATGATCAACATGTATGAAGTTGGAAGCCCGAAAGCCCTTCTGGAATCCTGATCATGATCGAAGGCAAAGAAGTTGCCGCGGCTGACTATGTGATCGTCGGCGCCGGCTCAGCAGGGTGTGTGCTGGCCAATCGCCTTTCGGCGACCGGCGTACATGACGTTGCTGTCCTGGAATATGGCGGCAGCGATATGGGCCCGTTTATCCAGATGCCCGCAGCGCTTTCATATCCGATGAACATGAAGCGCTATGACTGGGGATACCAAAGCGAACCGGAGCCTCACCTTGGGGGCCGCCGCCTTGCGGCGCCGCGCGGAAAAGTCCTTGGCGGCTCATCCTCCATCAACGGGCTTGTCTATATTCGTGGTAATCCAAAAGACTTCGACGCCTGGGAGGCCAGCGGCGCAGAAGGCTGGAGTGGCAGGCATGTGCAGCCCTATTTTCGGCGGCTCGAAAATGTCGAGGGCGCAGATCCGGATATTCGGGGCACAGCGGGACCCATGCGGATTACACGGCCTGATCAGGCGCATCCACTGGATCAGGCTTTTATGGCGTCCGCAGTGGAGGCTGGGTTCTCCCGGACGCCTGATTGCAATGGGCGCCAGCAGGAAGGCTTCGGCCCGATGGAGCAAACCATCTGGAATGGACGGCGCTGGTCTACGGCCAATGCTTATCTGAAGCCTGCGCTCGGGCGCGAAAATCTAAGCGTATACAGGGGGCTGGCGACACGTGTCTTGTGGGAAGGCGACCGTGCTGTGGGTGTCGAATTCCTGCGCGGAAAGACCCGGCAGGTCATACGAGCGAGAAAAGAAGTTATCCTGAGCAGTTCGGTATTTAATTCCGCCAAGCTTCTCATGTTGTCCGGTATCGGGGCAAAAAGCGATCTGGAAGCCCTCGGAATCGATGTTCTGCGCGACCGGAAGGGCGTCGGGAAAAACCTCCAGGATCACCTGGAAGTGTACCTCCAGATGCGCTGCACCCGCCCAATCACACTCCGGAAATACATGAATCCTGTCAGCAAGGGACTGGCCGGGGCGCAATGGCTGCTCACCAAAACAGGCATCGGGGCCAGCAATCATTTCGAGACGGCCGGGTTTGTCCGCGTCAATCCGGATGCTGATTATCCTGATGCACAATACCACTTTCTGCCGGCAGCGATCAGGTATGACGGGTCCCAGCCGGAATCCGACCACGGGTTTCAAGCACATATCGGCCCCGGACGAACGACAGCGCGGGGCGAAGTGAAACTGGCGTCTGCTGATCCGGCTGTGCCTCCATCCATTCGCTTCAACTACATGTCGCGGAAGGCTGACTGGGAATCCTTTCGCGCGTGCGTGCGGCTAACGCGCGAAATCTTTTCGCAGCCTGCCCTGCGGGAGTTTTCCGCAGGTGAGATTTCACCCGGATTGGATTGCCGGAGTGATGAAGACATCGATGCGTTCGTCCGGCGGGAGGTGGAGAGTGCTTACCATCCCTGCGGCACTTGCCGAATGGGGCAGCCCGATGACCCCGACGCGGTGGTTGATTCTGAGTGCCGCGTCATCGGTGTCGAAGGATTGCGAGTTGTCGATTCGTCTGTGTTCCCCAACATTACAAACGGCAACATCAACGCACCCACGATGATGGTCGCAGAAAAAGCAGCTGACCATATTCTCGGAAACAAAGCCCTCGATCCGGACCCGGCATATGGGTGACAGCGCAAAGGATCCGCGACACAGTTCCCGTTTTGGTATGGCGCCTGAACTTGGTGCCGTGCTGCTCGGCGGAATAGCTGTGACGCAGATCGTTGCCATGCCGTTGTTGGTGCCGATCATTGCGGGTGCCTTTCAAGTTGATGCGGCAGCCGCCGGTCTCATTGGGCTGGCAAATCTGTTGGGCACGGCGGTCGGTTCGCTCTTCGTGACGATCTTCCTGCCGAAATTACGGCCTCGCACAACGGCAATCTATGCGGCGCTGTTTGCCTGTGCGTCGCAAATCGGCGTTGGAGCTGTGCCAAACTTTACCGGCGCGGTTTTGCTTGAGGCGCTGGCTGGAGCAGGTGCTGGCGTCCTTCTGGCGCTTTCCGCAGCGATTGTCGGTGAATCGAAAAACAGTGAGCGGGGGTTCGGATTCATCCTGGCGCTCCAGGCTTTGGTGGCTGTTTTCGTCCTTCTTGTGCTGCCGGAAGTCAGCTCTGCAGCGAGCTTGATGCCTGTTGCTCTTTTTCTTACAGCGCTTCAGCTCCTGTTGCTTCCCGCCAGTTTCCTGCTCGCTGATCAAGACAGCCGGTCTGTTGCACAACTGGCAACCCAAGCGGCCGGCAGAATCCCTTCGACGGTTTGGCTCTACGCGGTCGCCTTCTTTTCATTTTCCGTGGCTGTCGGTGTGATCTGGGTCTTCTCTGGTATATTGGGTGGGCTTGCCGGCATCGACGTGAACAAGATCGGACATGCGCTCGCCGTCGGGAATATTGCGGCGATCGTCGGTTCGCTCATTGCGGCGGCGACGACAACCCGGTTCGGCCGCCTGTTCCCGCTGTTCAGTGTCAGCGTCATTCTGATGGCGGGTGTCTCATTGTTCAGCCCTGGCATGACGCTTTCGGTGTTCTACCTGGCAAGCAATCTGTATCTCTTCGCGTGGGGTGGTGGGTTGCCTTATTTCATGGGCGCAGTGGCAGAGGATGACTCGAGCGGGCGAGTGACGGCAGTCCTTCCCGTCATTTCCTTTGCAGGCATGGGGGTAGGCCCGATGCTGGTGCCGGTGTTTCCGACGGCGAACCTTTTTTCCCAGGTGCTCGGGACGACACTCATGGCGGGTATAATCGCGATCATCGTTTCGCTGATCGCGCGTATTCTGCAGCGCAAGCGCATGGGCACAGCGTGATCGTCCAACAAGACGCTCAGAAGCTTTAGGTGAGACCCACACATTCCACGTCTTCGCCGACGTTCGCGGCCGGGGCATTCGGCTGGCGCCGTATCAGGCAATTTGCGGCTTGCAACGGGCGAAGCAAAGAGCTGTCCTGATCGGGAAGTGGGGTCACAGAGTACGCCCCATCTGTCCGGCGCATCACGGCTCTATAATACGTTTCCCTGAACCCTCCGGCCGGCATATCTGTTTCAAGCCGCGCGCTGAAGTGACCAGCCGGTCCTGCGGTTTTTGAGAGCAGCGCTTTCAGGAAGAGGTGAGCGCAAACAAAAGCAGACGCCGGATTTCCGGGTAAACCAAGGATGCGCTGTTGCCCTTTTCTGGCGAACCAGGTGGGCTTTCCGGGGCGAACGGCGATTCCCGAAAAGAGGATTTCCGCACCGGCGCCTTCGAATGCCGTTTTCATGTAATCATAATCGCCGACGGATGCTCCGCCGATGGGAAGGATCAGATCGGCCTCACTGCTTGCATCGATAAGCGCGCGTATGTCCTCGATTGTGTCGCCAGCGATGCCGGGCGTTACCGGCTCTCCGCCCCAGACGCGGATCAGGGCCGCCAGCGCTGTCGAATTGGAATCGATGATCTTGCCCGGACCGAGCTCGCTGCCGGGGGGGAGCAGTTCATCACCACCCGGGATAATTGCGATTACGGGTCTTCTTGAGACGGTCACTGTACTGTTATTGCCTGCTGCTGCCAGACCGAGGTCGGCTGGAGACAGCCGTTTCCCGGGAGGGACGAGAACGTCCCCTTCTGCGAAATCCCGCCCGGCTTTACGGATGTGGCGGGAAGACGTTTGGGGAGTGGTGACTTCGATAACATCCCCGGTTCGGTGCGCCTCTTCCTGAATGAGAATGTGATCTGCCCCCTCCGGCAACGGGGCGCCGGTAAATATGCGGATTGCTTCGCCTGCCGCAAGCCGATGCGTGGGAACTGTTCCCGCAGGGGCCTCGCCGGTCACGTGAAGGCGGTTGCCCGCTTCCCGCGTATCCGAGAGGCGGACTGCATATCCGTCCATCGCTGACACGTCCGCAGGCGGAGTTGTTGTTTTGGCGAGCACATTTTGCGCAAGAACCCGTCCCAGTGCAGCGCCGACCGGAATCGTCTCCTCTCCTGCGTCCAGGACGTGCGCCGCCAATGCAGCAAGTGCGTCGTCAACACTGATGAGTTTCGTCACGTGTTTTCCTTATGATAGTCGCCGGACTTGCCGCCCGTTTTGCTCACCAGTTCGATATCAGAAATGACCATTTCCTTGTCTGCGGATTTCAACATGTCGTAGAGCGTGAGGCAGGCCACTGAAACAGCTGTCAGGGCTTCCATCTCAACTCCGGTGCGACCGGAAGTTCGAACTGTCGCCGTCACCTTCAGTGCGTCTGGTTCAGATGAAGTAATGCGGACTTCAACATTGGTGAGAGGAAGTGGATGGCAGAGCGGGATAAGGTCAGCGGTTTTCTTGGCGGCCATAATGCCAGCGAGTTCCGCGATCGCGATGGGATCGCCTTTTCGTGTTTCTCGATTCATGGCCAGCGTGCGCGTTGTGGCAGCCATGCCTATTTTCCCCTGAGCGACAGCAACCCGCTCTGTGATCGCTTTGTCCCCGATATCGACCATCCGTGCGCGTCCGTCCGGACCAATATGAGTGAGCTCTGTCATCCTTCATGTTCCATGAGACGCGGCATCAGTTCGACGAGGTTGCAGGGCTTATGGCGGCTGTCGAGCTGGTAGGAGATGACCTTGTCCCACCCATCTTTTACGGCGCCGGTTGAGCCCGGCAGGCAGAAAATAAAGGTTCCGGACGCGAGGCCTGCGATTGCCCGTGATTGCAGGGTTGAAAGGCCGACGCTCTGGAAACTGACCTGGTGAAAGATGACCGAGAACCCTTCGATCGTTTTGTCGAAGAGCGGTGTCACGGCTTCAGGTGTTACGTCACGGCCAGTCAGCCCGGTGCCCCCACTGGTGATCACAACGTCAGTTTCCGGGTCAGCGATCCATTCGGAAACCTGCGCACGTATCGCGGCTTTGTCGTCGGGCAGGATCTTTCTTTCGGTGAGGATGTGGCCCGCCGTTTCCAGCCTTTGCACCAGGGTTGCACCCGATGTGTCTGTTTCGAGTGTGCGTGTATCGCTAACGATCAACACCGCGATCCGGACGGGTTTGAATTCCAGTTTTTCGTTGATGCCATGCATTTTGGGTCAGCTTTCTCCCTGCGGGTTCCATCTGGCGCGGTCGACGTAATCATCTGCCCGCGGCTCGATCCAGCGTGTTTCCGATGCGGTCACTTCCTTTTTCCAGAAGATTGCATCCGTCTTGAGGTAATCCATCAGAAAGTCGGCAGCTTCGAATGCGGCTCTCCGATGTGGGGCGGCGGTCGCGACGAAGACAATCGGCTCACCCGGCGCCATGTCACCGATCCTGTGGATGATGTGAACGGCCGTGAGCGGCCATCTTTGCCTGGCGTCGTTGACGGCTTGCCGGATGCCGTTCTCCGTCATTGGCGAATAGGCTTGCAGATGCAGGGTTTCGACATCCCCTTCAGCAGATTGAGGGCGAACCAGGCCGCAAAACGTGACAATCGCGCCGGCGCCCGCTGCATCCTTTTCGAACTCTGCGACAGCATCGGTTGTCAGGAAAGGGTGATCTGTAAGCCTGATCATCATCCCCCTCCGACGGGCGGCAGGAAGGCGATTTCGTCGGCGTCGGACACGGGAAACGGGTCAGCAATGATCTCACTGTTGACCGCCATGCGAACGCTGCTGTGCATCAAGGCGCCGTTGAAGTTTCTGGTTTCGTCCAGCCATTCCCGCAGTGCTTTCGTATCCGAGACCTGGTCCGGAAGGGGAGTTTGTTCTGATACCTTTCCAAAGATACTGGACAGTTTTCCAAAGTAGAGAATCCGGGCCATCTCTATCCTCCCGTTACCGACATGTGCCGCGCCACGGCGGGGCTTTGGCCTGGTGTCCGGATCGAGAAGTCGTGACGTTCCGGTTTGGCAAAGAGTGCTGCATCCAGGGCTTCATCGAGGGCACTCGCCGGATCAGAGGACTCTCTGAGCGGCGTGCGGAGGTCAATATGATTGTTCTGCCCCAGGCACATGTAAATTCGCCCTGTGCAGGTTATGCGGACGCGATTGCAGCCAGCGCAGAAATTATTCGTCAGTGGCGTGATAAAACCAACGCGTCCGCCAGTTTCGCGAATCCGGAAATAACGCGAGGGCCCTGCCAACGGGTCACTTTTTTCCTCTGGTTCCAGTGTCCATTGCGTTTCGAGTTTCTGTTGAACAAGGTCCAGCGGAATGTACTGGTCGAATCTGTCTTCGCCTGTTTCCCCAAGTGGCATGACTTCAATCAGGGAAACATCGTGTCCCTGTTCGTGAGCCCATGAAATAATGTCCGGAATTTCTTCAGAATTCTGGTGCTTCAAGGCGACCGTATTGATCTTGACCTTCAGGCCCGCGGCCTTTGCGGCATGAACGCCATCAAGAACCTGACCAAGCTGGTCCCGGCGAGCGATCTCGGAAAAACGGGCGGAATTCAGGGTATCGAGAGAGACATTCACTCTACGGACGCCCGCTTTGGCGAGGTCATCTGCATGCTGCGACAGCTGGGTGGCATTGGTGGTTAGGGTGAGCTCTTCAAGGCCGCCGCCCAGCATCTGACCCAGTTGGTTGAATAAAGACATGATGCCTTTTCGTACCAGCGGTTCGCCACCCGTAATTCGGATTTTCCTGACGCCCCGCTTTACGAAAGCGCTCGCAACGAATTCAAGTTCTTCGAGAGTGAGCAATTCCTTTTTGGGGAGAAAAGTCATCGCCTCGGCCATGCAGTAGGTGCAGCGCAGATCACAACGGTCCGTAACCGACATTCGCAGGTAAGTTACCTGTCGGCCAAACGTGTCCACAAGTGGGGCGGAAGAAGATGCGGTCATGGTGTTATGCAGTCCTCCAGACCTTGTACAGCAGTCGCGCCGCAACGACGAGGATGAGAATGGCCGTTCCATAGCGCAAATGGTTGGGCTGCATCCGGAACACGCCATAGCGGTTCCCGATCCATCCACCGACAAGAACCGCAGGCAAGAGGGGCAGGTAAGGTGTGGCCAGCTGGAGCGTTCCAACATTGCTCAATTTGGTTGCTTGCCCGGCCAGCCCAGACAGGGAGTTCAACAGGATGAACAGGCTGCATGCAGCGGCGATTGCCTTTTCATGACTCCATCGGATCCAGTAAAGAACGGGCGCAAGAAATATCCCGCCACCAATTCCGACGAGGCCCGCCAGGAAACCAGTGCCCGCACCGACAGGCAGAAGGATCATCGCGCGTGATGACGAAGGGACGTCACGCGTTTGTTTCCAGCTGTTCTGGAAGAGCATGGAAAGGCCGGTGAACATCAAGGTGATCCCGAGTAGTGCGGAAAATACGAACTCGTTCACGGGCACTCTGCCGCCGAGCCAGGCGAGTGGGACGGACAGGGCCAGCGCCGGCAGAAGGGCGCGCCAATCCAGGTCACCTGCCATGCCATAGCGGAGCGTGTTTCCTGTTACGACCAGAATGTTGCAGGCGAGTGCGATGATCGGCACGATTCTGAAGTCAGCGCCCGAAAGGATGAGAACGGCGTTGTAGGTCGACCCTCCGCCGAATCCGACGCTGGCGTACAGAGCCGCTGTAATAAAGAAGATAACCGGAAGCACGTAAGCCAGAATCCTGCCTCCTAGGTCATCAGGGCACCGGTCGCCCGGGCCAGGTCTTCGGTGGTGTCGACGTCGATAGCCTCTTGCTGTGGCAACGGGATGGTTTTTGTGTTGCTCAGTGAGCGGAATACATGTCGGGCCCCGACATCCCCAGGAATGTTCCCCAATGCATCAAACGTGTTCCGTGAGAAAATGGCGGGTGGGCATAGCGTGTCGCCAACGGCTGACATGACCGCAGAAATTCCCGGAGTCCTTGCATTGCGGAGTGCGAGCAAATGACGATCAGATACGAAAGGCATGTCAGCAAGCAAGACCAGAACATGCCCGACAGTCGGAAGTCCCGCAGCGGTGTCTATAGCTGCCTTCAGCGAGGTTGATTGTCCGGCGGCTGGATCAGGATTTTCCACGATTTCCCATCCAGCGGATTTCAGTATCCTCTGGCGGTCCGGCTGGCCCGGTCCGGTCACGGCGATGCGCGCCGCACAAGGTTCGTCTGAGAGATGCATTGCAGCATGGCTCAGCACCGGCTTTCCAGAAAGATCCGAGAGCAATTTGTCTCCGCTCTCGAACCGTTTTGATTGTCCGGCAGCGAGGAGAATAAGAGCAGTGTCTGAAAATGGCGAAGTCTGCGCTTGTTTGTAGGTTCCGACGATCTCAGCCAATGCTGAAACGGCCAGCATCGAGGAATCCCGCATGGAAGGGAGGAGGCCGACCGGTCCTCGCACACGGGCGATTTGTTCGGGCTCAACACCTTCCTGCTCCAAATGCATCTGGCGGCGGCTTTGCGTTTTCTGGCTACCGACCGCACCCACGTAAAATGCTTTGCCTTGGAGCGCTTGTTTCAGGAGCGCCGTTTCCCAATCGGGATCGTGGAACATTAAAATAAAGGCAGTCCAGGCGTCGTCGGCCGAAACTGGCAAATCCTGCGGTGTCTTCAGCGGCACGACGTCGTTGAACCCCTCCAGTGCAGCTTCGTCTATGTCTTCGCCGTCGCGTAGCTGAAGCGTCAGTCCGTATCCGCTCGCCCTAACCAGTCGCGCCAATGCCAGTGCGTCGGCACCACGTCCTGCGATCCGAACATTGAGTTTTGGTGTGTAGGTGAATGTTGCCGATAGTCCCGGTAGGGAAAGTTGCGCGCGCTTTCGGGCATATAGCGTGTCATGGCATTTTCGAAGCGCAGCTTCATCAGCATCAGGCAGGATCACGATTTCAATTGCGCCGCCGCAGGGGAGCGGCATGTCTATGAATGGGGATCCGTCACCGTACCGCAGCGACAGACTCTTGTTCTCTGCGATCGCCTGTTTCGCTTGCAAAACAACATCAGCGTCTACGCAGCCGCCGGAAATATAGCCGCATTTTCGGCCGTCGGCGCCTACGGCCATCAATGCGCCCGGGGAACGAACGCTTCCGCCTTGTGTGGATGAGACCACAACCAGCGCAACCGGTCCGGATTGTCGCCAGATCAGCCACTGGCCCAACACGTCCTGTGGGTGCTCTGCATAAAGGCGCGAAGGATCAGCCATCGCGGAGCATTATAAACGGCGATTTATAATGCGACAGCCCTAATTACGTTTGTCCGGCTTGCTGAATGTTCTGAGGAGCTCTTTGTTGTGCGCAAGGGTTCGGTTGCAAAGCTCGCGGTAAATGCCGCGTATTTCATCAGCCGCGTCGGTCAGCCGCGAGCCACCGCCATCTGCCCCGCCCTGGGCTGAGATCACAAGTGGAACGCCAAAATCACGGTTCATCGCCTCGACGAGCTTTTTGGCGCGCGGGTAGGACATGCCCAATTGCGCGGCCGCCTTGTTGATGGATCCCAGATCCGCAATTGCATCCAGCAGGGCAGCCTTGCCTGGTCCAAATCGTCCTCCGCCGGGCAGGTCAATCCGAATGCTCAGGCGGGGCTTGTCTGGTGCCGTCATCGCCTGATCCCCGGAGATTCCATAGCCAGCCCTTCTGCTCGCTTCGCCAGATAGAGTTCGACAGCTGTATAGGTTTCCGAGCCATATTCCAGTGGCTCCGCGCGAATACCGGTATCACAATCACGCAGCCGCCGGTGGAGGGAGCCAAATGTTTGCCACTCCATCCTGTAGGCGGGGAAGGCGTTTCCATGCCCCTGGCTGATTGTATCGCCGCGCAGCTTGTCTCCCCAATGCTCGTTGTGACATTGGCTGCAGGCCAGATTGAACTGGCCCTTGCGAAGAAAGAAATAGTCTTCGCCCGCGTCAAAGTATTTCCTGGCCGGGCCAGTGATGTCTACCGCAATCGGAACGCCACGTGCGAGACTGGAAATATAGGCGGTCAGGCCCAGCAGGTCGTCGCTCTCATATTCCAGCGGAGGAAGATCCTGGTAGCGCTCGCGGCATAGGTTTATCCGCCCCTCCAGATTCACGAGCTTGCCTGTTTGCTCGTCAATGGCGGGGTAGTGCGCCGCGGCGTCCGCGATGGAACGGATATCCTCAGTATGGCAGGAAGCGCATGCTCTCTTGCCATTGTCCGGATGCTGATTGAATAGGGTTTCCCCTTTGTCGATCCAGAGGAAACCCGGATTGGCAAAATCATCATCCTGAAGAGACTGGGTTTCCGGTTGAAGGAACTCGTAGCCGGATCGGATATCCGCCGGCAAGACCTGGCTGTCTTGAGCGTATTGATTTTGCGGACTTCCACATCCCGCCAGAATGAGCACCAGTAGACTAAGGTGTCTCATGAGACCGTCAGCAACCGCTGTTCTGTCCAGGTCTCTCCATGCTGGTCGGTCCAGGAGAATTCCAGGGGGCCGGTCTGTGAAGCGCGGGCATGGAAGGTCAGGAATGGGTTGGCCGCAACCCCCGGAAAGAACTCACCCTCAAAGATGACGTTACCATCATAGGTGCAGCGGAAGTGTTTGATGATGTCCCGTGGAATGATCTCGCCTTTGGAATCCCGCCGGTAGCCTGTTTCCATCGGGTGCTGGATCATGACCTTGAGTTCGATTACTTCGCCTTCAAAAGCTGTTTCGGGAGCTGAAATGCGGATCATCGGGGCTTCACCTCTCTAACCGATAACGCATGCAGCAAGGGTAACATATGTGCTGCCCGTTCCGGCCCACAGCGTGCCATCGCTCATTTCTGCAACAACGCGAAGCGTCTGGGTTCCTGCCATGCGGACGCGTGTGGAAATATCCGCGCGGCCCGCATCTGGGCCCAGACGAAAACGAGCGATGGTTGCAATCGGATTGCGTGGAGAAAGAACGACGATTTGCTTCACGAAGTCATCGTCCGTCATGGGACTATCAACGGTAATGCCAATCGGGACCGAATTGCCGTTTTCGGCAATTGGGGGCAGCGTTACCGTTACCTTGCCTTCGTTGATCGGCCGGTCGCCGAATATGTCCCGAATTGCCTGATCGGCGTCTTCTGGTGTTGCGGATGCCAGCGGAGCAAGAACAGACGCAATCGACATCGCGCCAGCGGAGGTGAGCAAAGCGCGGCGTGTGCAGGTCAATCTGGAAGGTGTTTGCTCGTCCTGTGGCATCAGTTTGTCTGTGTTTCCAAAAAGGCAACGATGTCTTCGATCTGTTGAGCGCCGAGGGCAGGCTTGCCGCTGTACTCATTGCCAACCTGGCGAAGATCGCCCGTGCGGTAATAGGATGGCATGACAGTGTCTGGCCAAATGCCTTGAGCGTCAACAATGCGATAGCGGATCTGTCCAGCGGTCAGGCGTGCGCCAATACCGGTGAGCGCGGGACCAACATTTCCCTGAAATTCTGCATCCAGGCTGCCGACTTGGTGGCACAGGACGCAATGTCCGTCCTCGCGTGAGACAAATACCTGTTGCCCCCGTACCGGGTCTCCCGATTTTCCATCGAGCGGTTGCGGAATCGAATCTCCAACGATCTGGATGGAGCCTGCCAGGCGATCTTCCCGGGCTTGCTCACAGGCAGGTAGAAGGAGAAGGGAAAGCAAACTGGTATAAGCTGCTCTTGTCATCCGAATGTCTGTTCAGTGATGGTGCGGAACCATGCCTTTGCCTGCAGTGCTTCGTTCTGGCGGACAATTGGGTCGGCTTCCAGGGGGCTGAGCCCACCGGCCCCTTCGACGGACTGCAAGGTTCCTCCGTCATTCGTATAGACTCCCGTAATGGATACGGCCGTTCTGTCGGAGAGGTAGGAGTAGCAGGTATTCGTCAGGGTCGTGGGGTGGGGAGAAGCCCCTGAAAGAATTCTGACAATCTGCATGGCACACAGCTTGGCCTGAAGGTTCGCTGAGAATGCGGACTTGGGCATCGGCGCAGCAATCGTGGCATCGCCTATGACATGGATGTCCGGCTGGAGCGTAGAGCTGAACGCCAGGGGATCGATCGGGCACCATCCGGTCATGTCGGTGACCCCTGCGCGATGGGCGATCATGCCAGCTTTCTGCGGTGGGATAACATTGGCCACATCGGCCTGGAAATCCTCAAACTCTGTCGAGAGGGTCCGGGAAGATGGCTCTACTGCAACGACCCGGCCAAACGCGTTCGCATCATATCTTTCGATCTGGTCCGGATAGAGGCTGGCCCATGCCGCTTCAAACAATGGCTGTTTTGAAAATTTGTCCTGGGCGTCAAGGATCACCAGCTTCGATTTCGGCTTATTTGCCTTGAGGTATTGCGCAATCAGGCTGGCGCGTTCGTAGGGGCCAGGCGGGCAGCGGAAGGGGGCAGGCGGCACTGACATGACGACCACACCGCCGTCGTCCATTTCATGGAGCTGCTGCTGCAGCAGTTTGGTCTGTGCACCAGCTTTCCAGGCATGGGGCATCATCTCTGCGGCCGCTTCGTCGTACCCTTCGATTTCATTCCATCGGAAATCTATGCCGGGAGACAGGATCAGCTTGTCATACGCATAAGTGCCGCCGGATCCGACAACGATCGTCCGGTTCGTAGGGTCAACGTTCACTGCGCGATCCTGGACGATTTCAATCCCCTGCGCTTTGAGCGAACTGTAGCTAAAGCGCTGGGCGGAAAGGTCGCGCAGGCCGGCGATGACCAGATTGCTAAAGGGACAAGCGTAGTAATCGGTATTGGGCTCGATCAGTGTGACTGACGCCTCCGGCATTAGCCTTTTGAGATACCGCGCCGCCGTCGCCCCGCCGAAACCACCTCCAACAACCACAAGCCGTGCCCGGATTTGCGCTGCGGCCGTTAGCGGAATAGCAGCCAGCAGGCTTGTGCCTGAAAGGGCGAAAAGCAGGTCACGGCGGTTCGGGAATATACCTGTCATTCCGTGACATCCCCGGCCAGGTACGCGCTGATCGCGTCAATGTCCGGTTCGGAATACCCTTTCATCATGCGGTGCATGACGCTTCCCCCGTCTTCATCAGAACGGTAGCGCAGCAGCGCCCCACGGAGCTCCGCAGCGGCGCGGCCGTCGAGACTGGTAATCGCGCCATTCGTCGGCCCGTGACAGCCTGAGCATGCGAGTGAAAGCACGGCCGCAGTACTAATGTCAGTAGCCGGAGTTAAATCCGCATTTGCGGTATCCGCCCGTGTTGAACTGCACGCGCCAAATAGAAAAGGCGTGAGCAACGCGATCATTGTCAGCGCGGCAGGCTGCCTGCTCATGTCTACCTCAGCGCCTGATCCTTGATCGGGAGCTGGCGAATGCGTTTACCGGTCGCGGCGTAGATGGCGTTGAGGACTGCCGGCGGTGCCACGGCAATCGTCGGCTCTCCCACACCGCCCCAGAATCCGCCCGATGGCATAACCAGTGTTTCGACATCCGGCATCTCGGCGATCCGCATGGAATTGTAGGTGTTGAAATTTTTCTGCTGAGTTTCGCCGTTTTCGAACGTGATCTCCTGATGGAGCATGGCGGAAAGGCCGTAAACGAATGACCCTGCAACCTGCGCATCGATTTGCTGTGGATTAACGCCGTACCCCGGATCGGTAGCTGCGACGATCCGGTGCATCTTCAATTCGCCTTCGTCGCTGACCGTTACTTCTGCGCACGCGGCTGTGTAGCTCCCAAAGGAGTAGAAGCAGCAAAGGCCGCGTGAGAGCCCGTCGTCCGCGCCCCATCCGGATTTATCCGCCACGGCCTGCAGGACGGTCGCCATTTTGGGGCTGTCCTTGAGGTGTGCCAGACGAAACTCCAGCGGATCACGACCGGCAGCATGGGCCAGTTCATCCATGAAGCATTCGAGATAAATCGCGTTCTGGTTCGCATTCACGCCGCGCCAGAATCCGGGCCGGACGGGGGGATTCCGCATCGCGTGGTCAACGAGCAATGTCGGGAACGTGTATTTGATGGATTGATCTTCGAGCCGCGGATCGACGCCTGACGGGAGCAGTCCCTGGAACACGACCATGTCAGCGCCATCATTGAGTGCCTGAGGCATGATGCCGGCCAGAATGGATTGACCTGAGATCCGGAGCTTCAAGCCAACCAGATTTCCATCCGCATCAAGCGCGCCCTGGCAGCGAGCTTTGGTGATCGGATGGTAGAAGCCTTGCTCCATGTCTTCTTCGCGAGACCACAACAGCTTGATGGGGGTGCCGGGCATTTGCTTCGCAATTTTCACGGCTTGCGAGATATAGTCCGACGCCCCCTTGCGGCCAAAGCCGCCACCCAGCAATTGTTTGTAGACGTCACATTTCTGGATTGGCAGGTCCGCGGCTTCGGATGCTGCGGCCAGTGCAGCTTCACCATTTTGGGTCGGGCACCAGACTTCACACTTTTCTGGCGTCCAAAGGGCGATCGCATTCATCGGTTCCATACAGGCATGGTTTTGGTGAGGCGCGTTGTACTGCGCTTCAATAACCTGCGCCGCCTCGGCGAAGGCGGAATCAACGTCACCAGCCTGGTTCCCGATGAAGGTTTCACTGGCCGTGAGGCCTTCATTGAGGTCCGCTTCAAAGGCCGAGCTTGAAAAGTCCGAACCCTCTCCGTCCTGCCATTCAATGGGAAGGGAATCGAGGGCAGTCTTCGCTTGCCACCAATAGTCTGCAACGACGGCAACGGCCGTATCGTCTACCTGGACAACCGCTTTCACGCCAGGCATGGAATTCACCGCCTCAGCGTCGTAGGACTTGATGGTCCCACCCCGTTTCGGCGCTGCCTTGACGGCTGCATTCAGCATACCGTCCATTTTCATGTCTGTTGTGTAGAGCTGTTTGCCGGTGACTTTGTCAACGGTATCAAGTCTCGGGACAGACTGCCCGATGATCTTCCATTCAGACGGATCTTTCAGTGTCACCGTCTCGGGGGCTGGAAGCTCCGCCGCGTCCGCTGCCACCTCTCCATATCTTATGGTCTTGCCGCTTGGTGTATGCGTAATGATGCTCTTTGCGGCCGAGCATTCGCTGACCGGGACTTCCCAGCGGTTGGCAGCGGCCTGGACGAGCATCATCCGGGCAGCTGCGCCGCCTTCGCGGACATAATCCTGGCTCGTTCGGATGCCTCGGCTACCGCCGGTGAGAAAGTCTCCCCAAACACGGTCACGCGCGAGGTTTTGTCCGGGGGTCGGGTATTCGGTTTTGACGAAGTCCCAATCACATTCCAATTCCTCGGCAACCAATTGCGCGAGTCCGGTGAGTGTCCCCTGACCCATTTCGGAGCGGGCGATACGCACAGTGACGATGTCATCGGTTCCGATATGGACCCATGCGTTGACTTCCGGCGGAGGCGGGCCAGCTTCTGCCGGTGCGTCTTTACCACCTGGTCCGCAGGCTGCCAGGATGCCGATGGTCAGACCGGTTGCACCAGTTCCGACAATAAATCCGCGACGGGAAAGGCCTGTTGTAGCAGTCATCTCTTGAGTCCTCCTCAGGCTTTTTTCGTCTTGGCAAGGTGAATGCCCTTGCGAACGCGGGTGAACGTACCGCACCGGCAGATATTGGTGATCGTGGCGTCGATGTCTTCATCCGTTGCGTCGGGATTGTCATTCAGCAGGCCGGCTGCGGCCATGATCATGCCTGGCTGGCAGAAACCGCATTGTGGGACGTCGAGTTCCACCCACGCCTGCTGGACAGGGTGACTGCCGTCTTCCGACAGGCCTTCAATTGTTGTGATTTCCTCGTCGCCGGCCAGGGCTCCAACCGGGTAAACACACGACCTGACGGCTTGTCCGTCGATATGGATCGTGCAGGCGCCGCACTCTGCGATTCCGCATCCATACTTTGTGCCGGTGAGCCCTAGCTGTTCTCGTAGAACCCAGAGCAGGGGGGTCGATTCATCAACATCAACTGTCATCACCTGCCCATTGACTTTGAGTGTAGCCATTTCCGTGCTCCGACTTTCAAATACAATTCCGCTATGTGAACCCTATGCCAATCATGATCGCTTTGCACGCCCTTGGGGACGAAATTTTGTGTCCGGCCCCCCATTGTGGGTCGCCCTGTTAGAAGAACCGATCCGCTGACCAAATGCATGGTTTAGGAGAGAAGACCGGTAGGGCTGCTTCAGATCCGGCTTTCGTGGGCGCCATCACGGAATGCGCCTGGCGTTTGTCCTGCCCAGCGTTTGAATGCGCGCGTGAAGGCGCTTTGTTCGGAAAATCCGGTCAGGAATGCGACCTGGGCAATGGAGTAGCGCGTATCGGTCAAAAACTTCTCGGCGAGTTGGCGGCGAGCCTCGTCTACGAGAGACTGAAATGTGTATCCTTTTTCGGCGAGACGGCGCTGCAGGGTGCGTGCACTCATCCCCAGGCTTGCGGCAATGTCTGACAAGGTCGGGATGCCTTCGCTCAACATGTTGGCAATCTGGATTATAACCTGACGATCCAGTGCTTGCTCATGATCTTCTTCGACCAAAGTCTGTTCAATATGGGTCGTCAGAAACCGCCAGATGCTTTCATCCCCTACGGTATTGTTCCGGTCGAGGCGTTCCTCCGGTAGAATGATCGCATCGATTTCCGCGCCAAATGTCACCGGACATCTGAAATAGGCCTCCAATGCCTCCAGAGACCCCGCAGGTTCGGTGTGACGAAACTGAACGGCGTGAGGCTTGTTCTCGGGAAAAGTGGTTTCCCGGCACATCGCAACATAGGTTCCCAGAGTTCCTTCGGTCGACAGATACATGCCCAGCCTTTTTGGCTCCAGCCGTTGGTGGGTCCACATGCTGAAACCGTCTTTGACGACAAGTCGAAAAGTGGCTGTCTTGTTGAAGGCGCGGGCATACCGGTCCATCCGCTGGAAGGACCGGCGCAGGCTGGGGGCAGACTTCCAGGCAAGGCCGACCGCGCCGAAATCTGCGCACTTCATTGCTGCGGAAGTCCGAAGATGGAACGCGATGTCTGGTGCTTCCGCTGCCGCAATCGTTTCGAGCAGTGAATAATATTGGGTGTCCAGAACCACTGTGTTTGGGTCTGATGCGTCGTCTTCGGTTATGCCTGTGCTCGCAAACAGTTCGGCTCGATCAAGCGTGTCAGGCGCCTGATCGATCATCTTCTTCACAAACATCGCGGCGACGTGCGTCATGTCCCCCAAGTCTCTCAACGGTCGACCATGTGACCCTCACCCCAGGCCACGCCTCACTCCATTAGGCGGTTTTTCGTGATGCTCAACCCCTCACTCGCCTGATTTTCCTCTGGCCATGGTCTTACGAAATAAAGCACGGCTGATGAGCGTCTGCTTAGACTTTGCAAGCTAGGGCTCCGCTTCAGTGCCCTGCGAAAAGCTTTCGTCTTGGCGGTGCGCTCATCCGCGTTACGACGAAGGAAGAGAACTCTTGTATGCCGCGATACGCTTTTTGAGGGTCGGCTTCCCTTTAGGCGTTGCGGCGGCGCTCAGGATGTAGGCGTAGCCCAAGCCGGCCGAAGGCAAAAGCGCTTCGGTCGGAAGCGCTCCGGTTGCCCATGAAAGCATGGCGCCCGTTGCGCTATGGGTCAGGCTTCGCTCCAGCCATTCGATAGACTCCTCTTTGTCGAGGTACCCTTCTTCCTGGGCGCGCAGAAGGACCGTACGCCATACTGCGCGCGTTTTGGCCTGGCGTTCAGGGGGGACAATACTGGCGTCATTTTTGCCACTCGAATCCAGGAGCGCACGCCACAAAGGTCGATAGAATTCCGGGTCCTGGATATAGTAGCTGACTGCGAGCTCGTGCGCGGCAAAGACCAGGTCGATCGGATTTTTCGCTTCCAATCCGCTGAATTTTTCCATGAAATTCTGCTGATCTTCCAGAACGGCCAGAACCACAGCCTGTTTCGATCCGAAAAGGTTGTAGGCGGTCGCGATACTAACGCCTGCACGGCTCGCGATCAGGCGCATCGATGGATTCGTGTCGCCAGTCTCCCGGATCAGGTTCCGTGCAGCGCGAACAATTCTCTGGCGACGCTCCTCTTTGGCGCGTTCACGCTGTCCGGTATCGGGCAGGGTCTGTGTACTGGTCATGCGGCGAGAGACTCATCCTGTTCGAGGCGGATGATATCGGCTTGGGGGTCGATTTGAAGTGCGGAGAGCATATCCGCCCGCTCCGGGCCGGGAGATGGCGGGTAAGCTGCTGAGTTCGCTTTCTTTCCGCGAGCCCAGTAATAGAGCACTTTCGCCAGGTTGTGAGGCTTGCCGAGCCACTTGTCCGGATGCTCCAGCATATGGAACCCGCGCATGGCATCGCGCAATAGACGCGTATCTGACCGCAATGCGATCCGCACGCCGTCTTCTGCGAAACTTTCGAGCATGCGCGCGCGGAAGGATTGGGTCGCTTCGGGTGCCAGGTTTCGTCTGGCACGGCGTATTGCACTCCGGTCCTGTTTTCGTTGATTGATGTAGTACGGGCGCAGATCGGCCTGTATTCCATCATGATAAGCGACGGCGCGTTTCGCAGGGTCGTCCGACTCGTCCAGCGTCTGACGCAGCAGCTGCGCACTCACCGCGGCGAAGGAACAGCCGCGACCGTACAGCGGGTTTGTTCGAACCAGCGTGTCGCCGAGCGGGAAATAGCCCAGTACAGCCGGCTTTCCGTCTGTCACCATATCCCGCCAGCGATTGTTCAGGTCTCCCATGCCGAACACTTTGCTCGTGGCTTGTGAACGCGCCTCGTTGGTCCATGGGGACAGCCCCGGCAGCATGAGGGTAATCCGGTGAAAAACATCCGGGTTGAGAATATTCTTGCGTAGTTCCATCTCAATCTCGGGCAAGGCAATCGTAATGGAGAAATTGCCATTGTCCCCTGGGAAGACACCGAACTTCAGGTAACCGAGATCTCCTGAGGCGGGTGGGTTCGTCGTTCGATCCGGCTCGGACTGGCCAGGAAGAAGGCGGTAGTGTCGGGTAAAGTACAGAATGCCCGCTGTTTCGCTCTCCTCCCGGATGTTTGCGCCTTCGTCCATCAATTGTTCGATCGTGAAGCCACCCTTGCCGGATGCATCGACGACGAGATCTGCTGTGACGACGGTCGGCGTGTCGTCGTGATTGCCTTCGACACCGCTCACAGCAAAAGTGCCGTCCGGTTCCTTTTTCGTGATCAGCTTCCGCACGAAAAAGCCGGACTGGACTGTCACGTTCGGCAAGGATTCCACATACCGGCGAATGACCATTTCCAGGGTCGTGCGCCGACTCGTTATAATCGTCAGCGCCGCGTCTTCCGGTTTCGCGCGATAGCTTTCTTGTTGCTGTTCGGTCAGCATCATGTCGAACGTCAGTTCTCGCGCGCCGTGCGATAACAGACTCTCCAGCAGGGCGGGATGTTCGTCTTTCAGGATCGTGCGAAGGCGCGCCAGAAAGGCGTGGCTCTGCCGCACATGTCCAACGCCGGTTCGCTTCCATGTCCGGAACAACTCGTCCGGTTCATCCGTCCCGATTGGACCGTCTCGTTCGAGAAGCAGGATTTCCCGGCCGGTCGGCTGCAACATCAGGGCTGTACACAGGCCGCCAATGCCAGCCCCGATCACGATGACTTTTTCCGTCATGTCTTTCCTCGCTGAATCAAGAGTCGACGTCTTTCAGAAAGGCCAGGATCTGATTGTTTACCTCATCCGGCGCTTCCTGTTGGGTCCAGTGTCCGATGCCTTCGATCATGTGGTTGATGCGCAGATCCTTTACGAAGTGCGGCATTGCCTTGATCGCTTCGGCGGCCATCATCACCACACCGTCATTTGTGCCGGCCAGGAACATGGCAGGTTGAAGAATTTCCGTCGGCGCGCCTTCGGTCATTTCCCAGGTGAGGTCATGGTTTCGATAATAGTTGATCGGTCCACGCATCGTCGAGTTCGAGAATTCATTTGCGTAGAATTCCAGGTCTGCCTCCGATAGCCATGGCGGGAGCTGTTCCGGATATGGCAGGCTGGATAGCAGATCATCGTCCTCCGCTTTCTCGGGGAGTGCGGACAGGTCTGTTTCTCCGCCCGCCATGCAGAGAAATTTGCGGAGGCTGGTCTTCAGGTCTGCTTCGAATTCGGCTTCGGCAACGCCAGGTTCCTGGAAGTAAAGCTGGTAGAAGAACTGGCCTTTGAACATTTCCCGCATCAATGGCATCGGCTGCACGGGGGAGCGCGGCATGAAAGGCACCGAAAGTCCGCCGACGGCACGCACTTTGTCGGGGTGGAACAAGGCGCATGCCCAGGCTGTCGGTGCGCCCCAGTCATGACCGATCACAATGGCCTCGTCGTAACCGAGCGCCGGGATAAGGCCGATGATGTCGTTCACCACCTCCACCTGATTGTAGTCGGTGATTTCCTCCGGCTTGTCGCTTTTTCCGTATCCCCGCATGTCTGGGGCAACGACATGGTAGCCAGCCTCGGCCAGCGGTGCGAACTGATGGCGCCAGGAATACCAGGACTCAGGAAATCCATGCAGCAGCAGGACGAGTGGGCCTTCGCCTGCTTCTGCAATGTTCAGATGGATTCCGTTCGTTCCGACGCGCCTTTGCGTTACGCCGGGCCAGCTCATGCCGCCTCCTTAGGACGCGCGCCAGCGTTGGCCCCAGGAAGAACTTCGCCTCGCGTGTCCTGGTACCCCTCACTGGCAGACCAGGCGATACCGCCACCGACGATAACGGTTTCAACACCATGGGATTCACGGACATAACGGCTGCCATCGCCCGGCACGTCCTGAACATAGATTTCTTCTCCGCGGTCGATGGCATCAGGATCGAATACGACGATATCGGCGACATAGCCTTCTTGCAGGAGGCCGCGGTCAGGGACGCCCCAGATGGCAGCCGTGTCGTGCGTAACCTTTTTGACCGCTTCCTCAATACTCATGGCCTTCAGATTACGGACGAAGTGGCCGAACAGATAACCTGTGTCTCCATAGGTGGAGAAGGAGAGAATATGGGCTCCGCCATCGCTCGCGCCAATGTGGACGTGCGGGTGTTTCAGCATGCTGGAAACTTTCTCGTCCGAATTGTGCCCCATGCTCGCGGCAATGAAGTGTGCGTCGAGGTCTTCTTCAAGGGACAGGTCGATCATCGCGTCGATTGCGGTTGTTCCACGCATTTCAGCAATCTCGGCCAAGGTCTTGCCGACATATTTCTGGTTCTCTGGCGTGTTGACGTGACGCAGGCGCAGAACCGGCCAAAGATCGCCTTGCTGTGCAGCTTCGGCGACCAGCTTCTTGCGGGTTTCCTCGTCGCGGAACGCTGCAATGATCTGGTCGTGGGTCCCAAAGCGCATGACGCCATACCAACTCGGCAGGCGAATGAAGAGCAGGCTCGGCACCGCAAAGCAGAAGCTGATGTCGATCGGGCGGGTCTGTACTTGCGGCCAGACCCGGGCCCCGCGCGCGAATTGTTCGTCGACCCGCCGGATGACCCTGTCGACAGCATCCGTGTTGTCGGCATTGACGAAGAGCGGGGAAAACGTTGTTGGAATGTCATACTTCAGGGAGAGTTCTGCCAATTGGTCCAGCCGTGCAATTGTCAGGTCGGGGTCGTAGAACTCCGGAACGATCTGCAGAACGCGTCCGTATTCACCCAGAACGCTGGCGAGCGCATCCACCTCGCTGGCATCAGCATGCCGGCTGGGCACGGGCTGCAGTTTTTCGTCCATGTCCACATAGCTTGTGGAGAGGCCAATTGCGCCGGCGTCCAGGCACTCACGCAAGACAGACTGCATCTCCGCGATTTCCGCTTCGGTGGCCGTGCGCTCCATGGCGGCATCCCCCATGACCCACAGGCGCAGGACGCTATGGCCAACAAGTGGCGCAACGTTGATCGCGAGCCCTTTGCGAATGCGGGTGATGTATTCGGAGAAAGTCTCCCAATCCCACACAACCCCTTCTTCAAAAGCCTTCAGCGGCATTTCTTCGATCTGATTGAACATTCCGACCAGTTTCATCCGGTGCTCTGACTTCAGCGGAGCGAGAGACAAAGAGCAATTTCCCGGCACGATGGTTGTCACGCCATGCGAGAGCGCGGGCTTCGCAAAGCCATCCCACAACAGCTGGGCGTCAAAATGTGTGTGCGGATCGATAAATCCCGGTGCCACGATCCGGCCCTCGGCGTCGATTTCCTTCGCCGCCTTACCGGCGATGTGGCCTATCTTTTCGATCTTGTTGCCGCTTACCGCAATATCGGCCTTGTAGGCTGGCAGGCCAGACCCATCGACGACCGTACCGTTCCTGATGATCAGGTCATACATGTCAGTTATCTCCCTTTTTATTCGTTTCTTGTGTGTTCGGCGTACCGTTCGGACGAGGCGATGAGGGCGTCGCGTACCAGCGCCCAATCCGCCCCGATAAGGTCTTCTGGCGTTTGGGCCTTACAGCTGGAAAGCAGGGTGCGGACAGCGAACTCGTCCAACGTCACCTGCGTGCGTCCGCCATTGCCGTACTCCAATGTCACCAACAGCTCAGCCTCACCGTCATGTGCGGCGCCGATGTCTACATTCTGGATTGTCGCAATGGTCATGCATCGCTCATCGGAGGTTCCACGAAGATCACGTCGCTGGGCAGGATCGGGTTTCCGGATTTGGGCCCACCGGCCGCGCCTGATGACCGCATGAAAACATGCAGGTTCCAGCTTTGGAGGCTGGAGACGCCTTCGTCTTCGTTCATGCCTGAAAGTTCACGTTTCGCGATGCTTTGCCAGGTGTCGCCAGCGGCGGGCAGAATGGATTTTCGGACTCTCGTAAGCTGGCTTGTCGGCATGTTGTTTTCTCCCTTTTGGAGAAAACTAGAACACGTTCCAATAATTTGGGCAAGCACGGGATGAGCCAAGCCGAATATGACGTTGGGGCAGGGGCGTGTATGAGCCCGGCCCGGCGGCGGGGCCGGGCTGTCTTCCTCCTTCTGGCTGCCCATGTTCGTATTCTGAACGAAAAAGGCCATGCCGCTCCATCTTCTGGAGTGACATGGCCGTAATTGTGCGCTGGCTTAAAGCAGAAGGCCGGTAATGCGGATGCTACACTTCGGCGGCGAGGTGAGCCGCTTGATTGATTGCTCGTTTTGCATCGAGTTCAGCGGCTTCAAATGCACCACCGACGAGGGCCGCGTTTGCTGACTCCCCCTGATACTGGTCGTATACGTCTCGTAGCGGTTCCTGCCCGGCGCAAAGGATGATCGTATCGACTTCCAGCGTTTTTGGTTCCCCATCGACCAGGCAATGGAGGCCTTCGTCATCAATCCGTTCATAGGTGACCCCCGGAACCATGCGGACGCCTTTGCGGTTGAGAGTCAGGCGATGTGTCCAGCCGGTCGTTTTGCCGAGCCCGCGGCCCACAGCTGTATTCTTGCGTTGCAGCAGCCAGACGTCTCGCGGAGATTCTTCAACGACGGGCTCTACGCCTGTCACACCGCCCCGCGGATGGTTCTTGAAGTCGATGCCCCATTCCTTCGCGAATTTGTCGATGTCCAGCGCAGACGATTTGCCCACATGCGTAATCAGCTCCGCAACATCAAACCCGATGCCGCCTGCGCCAATAATTGCCACGCGCTTGCCGATTGGCTTGTTGCCCATGATGGCATCAATGTATCCGACAACACTTGGATGATCGATGCCCTCGATCGCGGGCGTTCTCGGGCGGATCCCCGTTGCAAAAATGATTTCATCATATCCGCCGGACTTCAGGAAGTCCGAGTCAATGCGCTTTTCGAGCGTCACATTCACGCCGGTAACTTCAAGCTGTCGTTTGAAGTACCGCAGTGTTTCGTAAAACTCTTCTTTACCCGGAACTCTTTTCGCAAGATTGAATTGACCGCCAATTTCAGGTGCCTGATCGAATAGATCAACCTTGTGTCCGCGCTCTGCTGCGATCGTCGAATAGGCCAGACCGGCAGGGCCGGCTCCCACAACAGCAATGCGCTTCGGAGAAGTCGTTGGTTTGTAAATCAGCTGAGTCTCGTGACAGGCACGCGGATTGACCAGGCAGCTGACTTCCTGATTGCCACCGAACGTGTGGTCCAGGCAGGCCTGGTTGCAGGCAATGCAGGTGTTGATCTCGTCTTCACGGCCTTCAGCGGCTTTCTTCATGAATTGCGAGTCCGCGAGCATCGGGCGCGCCATGGAAACCAGATCAGCGTCTCCACGCTCAAGCACGGCTTCAGCGACATCCGGCATATTGATACGATTGCTCGTGATGACCGGAACGTTGACCACCTTTTTCAGGCGCCCGGTCACGCTGGTGAAAGCGGCGCGAGGCACCATCGTGGCAATGGTCGGTACCGCTGACTCATGCCAGGTGAAGTGCGTGGAGATGATGGAAACGCCCGCGTTTTCCAGTTCGTGGGCGAGCTCCACGATTTCTTCCCACGACATGCCGCCTTGCAGCATGTCCATGGCGGCAATGCGGAAGATGATGATGAAGTCATCGCCAACCGCCGCCCGGCCACGGCGGACCACTTCCAGCGGGAAGCGCATCCGGTTCTCGAAGGAGCCGCCCCAGCGGTCGGTACGCAAGTTGGTTTTCTGGACGAGGAAGGTCGACAGAAGGTACCCGGCAGAACCGATGATTTCGACACCGTCATAGCCCGCCTCCTTCGCGCATTTGGCGCAGTTGGCGAAATCTGACAGTTGCTTTTCTATGCCTTCTTCATCGAGTTCATTCGGAACGAAGCGCGCGATCCGCGACCGGATTGGCGAAGGGGCGACGCATTTGTCGTGCGGCGCGAGTGGGCCGGTATGCAGGATCTGCATGCAGATGCGCACGTCGGGGGCTGCTTCATGAACTGCGTCGGTGATCACCCGGTGCCGCGCAACTTCTTCGGAGTTTGAAAGCTTCGCGCCCATGCCGCCTTCTTCATTCGGCGAAATTCCACCCGTGATGATCAGGCCAACGCCGCCACGGGCCCGTTCTGAGAAGAACTCCGCCATGCGGATGTGCCCGTCGGCCTGCTCTTCAAGTCCGGTATGCATTGACCCCATGATCGCGCGGTTCTTGATTGTCGTTTTTCCGACCTGCAGCGGCGAGAAGAGATGAGGGAATTTAGTCGTCGTAGGGGTCATGGGCATCGTCGCATGTTGTTTTCAGTGGAGAGGCCTGCTTACAGGGCACTTAAATGAGGTTTTCAGGAGAGGAAAGTACGAGGTGTCGATCCTGTTTCACAAGTCTTTTCCGGGCATTTCTACCGTGTAGACAAGGAAAACTTACCTGCCCTTACGGAATGCGGCCCGTTCGAATTTCCCGGAAGGATAGTAAGCCTACGGAGCGTCATTCCGTTACGAAAGGCCTTGCGCCTGAGTGGTTGTCCAATCCAGAACTAAGGTAAGGAAATGCAGAGGCAAGAAATCATGAAATCCGACTATCAGGCGCTCATTCTTGAGCAGAAAGACCAAGTTCTCAATATCAAGATGAACCGGCCCGACCGGTTGAATGCCTTGAACCCTCAACTCGTTACCGAGCTGAGGGAGGTATTCCAGTCCCTTTATTTCGACAGGTCTGTGCGTGTGGTCGTTCTTGAAGGGGCAGGCCGGGCATTCTGCGCGGGGCTTGACCTGAAGGGGTCTTCCGAAGATCGCGGCAAGCGCAGTGTCGAGCAGGGACTGGATAACCAAAGGTCGATCGCCGAGATCTATGTTGCAATGCGCCGGTGTCCCCAGCCGATCATCAGTCTGGTCCAGGGCGCTGCGAGTGGCGGTGGGTTCGCCCTGGCATTGGCTTCCGATATCCGGATCTTGTCAGAAGATGCCCGCATGAATGCTGCGTTTATCCGGATCGGGCTGTCGTCCTGCGATATGGGAGTCTCCTACTTTCTGCCGAGGATGGTCGGAATGTCACTTGCGAGTGAGTACATGCTGACCGGGCGTTTCATCTCGGCCCAGCGAGCGATGGAGATCGGTCTCGCAAATCGGGTGGTTCATGGCAGCGACATGCGGAAGGAAGCTGATGGCTTCGTGGAGGATATGCTTCATGCCACGCCGCTGGGCCTGCGTCTCACAAAGGACGGCCTGAACATCGCCGTTGATGTCGCCGGACTTGAAGCTGCAATGGCGATTGAAGATCGTAACCAGGTCCTGACGGCCAATGACCCGAACTTCGCCGAAGGCATTGCGGCATTTTTCGAAAAGCGGAAGCCGAACTACTCCTGATTGAGACAACCGGAAATCAAGAAAGGATGCCTTGGCGGTATGTCTTGACCTTCGCCCGGCGGACTCTGACACTCCGGACAAATAATCATTCTGGGAGGCAATATTGAACCTGGACTTCTCCGACGAGCAGAAGCAGTTGCGCGATCAGGTGCGCCGCTTCCTGGCCGAAAAATGTCCGCCCGAAGCGGTGCGGACTATTCTTGAAGGTGACGAGCGTTACGACAAATCCCTTTATGCGGGCCTCGCTGAAATGGGGCTGCTGGGCGCTGCAATTCCGGAAGAGTATGGCGGCGTTGGTCTGGGACAGCTTGAGCTCTGCGTTGTTGCAGAGGAACTGGGCCGGGTTCTCGCCCCGGTGCCGGTATCATCCTCGATATATCTCGCCGCAGAATTCCTCCTGCTCGCGGGGTCTGACACCCAGAAAGCAGAGTGGTTGCCAAAACTGGCCTCTGGTGAGGCCATCGGTACGTTCGCCTTGTCCGAAGGACAGGGGCGTGCCGGGCCGGACAAGATTGCCGCGAGCGTAAAAGGCGGCAAGCTATCAGGTACAAAGATGCCTGTTGCGGACGGGTTTGATGCCGATTTTGCGGTTGTTGCGGCGCGGGATGAGGCAGACAAGGTATCGCTGTATCTGGTTACGCTGACCGACGACGGTGTAACGCGCGACATACTGGAAACGATCGATCCAACACGCGGCCAGGCGCGCCTCACGTTTGACAAAGTACCTGCCGAACCGCTGGGGGCGGCGGGCGATGGCTGGCACATCGCGACCCAAGTGATCGACCGGGCTGCCGTCCTGATGGCTTTTGAGCAGCTGGGAGGCGCTGACCGCGCTCTGGAAATGGCGCGCGATTACGCGTTGGAGCGTATGGCGTTCGGGCGTCCGATTGGCTCGTTCCAGGCGATCAAGCACATGTTGGCGGACATGTACGTGTCTGCCACGCTGGCACGGTCCAACTGCTACTATGGTGCATGGGCACTTGGATCCAGCCCGGCGGAACTGCCTGTTGCAGCGGCGACTGCGCGGGTGTCGGCGACGACGGCATTCCAGCATTGTTCCAAGAACAACATCCAGGTTCACGGCGGCATGGGGTTCACCTGGGCATTTGATTGCCATCTCTTCTACCGGCGATCCAACGCACTGGCGCTTGCGCTTGGCTCTCTTTCCACCTGGGAAAGCGAACTGATCGAACGCATGGGCGCCGGCAACGCAGAAACTGCGGCATAAGGAAAGGGCACGGATATGGATTTTGAAGACACACCCGAAGAAGCAGCTTTCCGCAAGGAGGTACGCTCCTGGATTGACGCCAATGCCCCGAAACACCTGGAGGCTGAACTGCGCCGGGCCAGCTTTGGGTCCAGCGCTGTTGTCAGCGAAGACCCGATCGCTGCCGCCAAGGCATGGCAAAAGAAGAAATACGATGCCGGTTGGGCATGCCTGCATTGGCCGAAGGAATATGGCGGCGCTGCGCGGACCCCGATTGAACGTGTGATCTGGGGGCAGGAAGAAGGGCCCTACGCGGCTCTAGGCGGTCTGTTCACCATCGGCCACGGCATGTGCGGTCCGACCGTCATGACCTGGGCATCGGAAGAGCAGAAGCGCGAATTGCTGCCGCCACTGGCAAGTGGCGAAGAGGTCTGGTGCCAGCTCTTCTCCGAACCGGCTGGCGGCTCTGATCTGGCTGGCCTGCGCACGCGCGCCGTCAAGGCGGATGACGGGTCCGGCGACTGGATCATCAATGGCCAGAAGATCTGGACCAGTGGTGCCCAGAATTCCGACTGGGGGCTCCTGATCACGCGAACAGACCCGGATGTGCCGAAGCACAAAGGGCTCACCATGTTCTTTCTCTCCATGAAGACGCCGGGTGTAGAGGTCGTACCGATCAAGCAGGCAAACGGTGCGTCGGGTTTCAACGAGGTCTATTTCACGGATGTCCGGATTCCGGACGCACAGCGGCTTGGTGCTGTTGGGCAGGGATGGGAAGTTTCGCTCACGACACTGATGAATGAACGTCTGTCGATCGGCTCCGGGATGTCTGCTGGATTTCCGGAACTGTTCCGCTTCTGTATGGAGGCTGAGGTTGAGGGACGTCCTGCCGTTGAAGATTCTGCGGTTCGGTCGAAATTGGCGCAGTTTGCCGTTCGTCAAAGCGGACTTAAATACACAGGCATGCGTGCCATTACGGCGCTGTCGAAAGGCGAGACACCGGGACCGGAAAACTCGATCGGCAAGCTTGTTGCGGGTGCAACGATGCAGGACCTGGCGATTTACGCACTGGACCTTCAGGGACAGGCCGGTGTTCAATGGGATGAAACCAGCCCTCAGAACGGCCGGTTCCAGGCGATGCTGATGCGCTCACCAGCGACCCGTATCGAGGGCGGTTCAGATGAAATCCTTCGGAACATTATCGGGGAACGCGTGCTGGGCCTGCCTGGAGATATCCGCGTGGACAAGGGTATTCCGTTCAAAGACATACCAACAAGCGGGCAGCGTAAGTGATGACGTATACTCTCCCTAACAATTCAACAGACCTTTCCGGTCAAACTGCATTGGTCACCGGTGCGTCTTCGGGACTTGGCCTGCGCTTCGCGAAAGTCCTTGCAAGTTGCGGAGCCAAGGTCGCATTGGCTGCCCGGCGCGTCGACCGTTTGGAAGCCCTGGCGGAGGAGATCCGGAAAGACGGCGGGGAAGCCGTTGCGATCAAGATGGACGCAACGGATGCAGACCAGTTGATAGAAGGTGTTGCGAAGGCCGAGGCAGCGCTGGGGCTCGTTTCCATTCTCGTCAACAATGCCGGCATTCCGGATGCGCAGCGCGCACACAAAATGGAAGTCGAACTCATCGATCGCGTGCTGGACATCAATGTGCGGGCGCCCTTCATCCTGAGTTGTGAAGTCGCGCGGCGGCTGATTGCGGCGGGGAAACCGGGACGTATCGTCAATATCGCGTCTTCAGCAGCATACAGTTACAATGGTTCAGGCGCGGCACTCTACTCGGTATCCAAGGCCGCTGTGGTAAGGATGACCGAGACACTCTCTGTCGAGTGGGCACGCTACAACATCAATGTAAATGCGATTGCGCCGGGTGCGTTTGAATCCGAGATGATGGACGGCATGCTCAGCCGCATGGGAGATATCGCTCAGCATTTTCCCCGCAAACGCATTGGCAATCCCGCCCAACTCGACTCCACATTGCTTTATTTGGTCGGGCCTGCGTCGGATGCCGTCACCGGCACCAGCATCCGTGTTGATGACGGTCAGGGCGACCGGTAGCCGGTCGGCCTAATGCTCTGTAAGAGGCGGAAGCCATCCGCGTAGAGACCACGCGCGGTGTTCCGTTACAGGTGTCTGGCGCTGTAGAAAGCACTCCTACAAGGGATGCTTGTCCAGCTCACCTACATCCAGCATAGGGGCAGCTTCCAGATCTTCGGCATCCAATAAATTGGTCACCTGCTCCAGAGAGGCAATCAGCATCGCCTGCTGCCAGTCCGGCAGGGCATTGAAGCGCTCCGAAAAGATCTGGTGCAACGGGTCGGGAGCATCCGCCAGCGCGGTCTTGCCTGCTGGCAGGAGGCGCAACCAGACACGGCGTTTATCTTCGTCGCACCTGCGGCGCGCGATGAGGCTGCGCGCTTCGAGCTTGTCGATCAGGCTGGTGATGGTGGCATGCTTCAATTGGGTAGCTTTGGCGAGATAGCCCGCCGAGACTTCGGGATATTCCGTGAGGATGCGCAGCACACTCAGCTGTGAAGGTGTCAGGCCGGCCATCACGGCAAGCCGTTTGGACGACAATTCGGTTATGCGCTGGATCTTGCGCAGGGCGATGAGCGCATCTTCAGACCGTTTGCTCAATGTCTTGAACCTAAGCTGGCGCGAGGTCTGGCCCCAACGCGGATTTCAGAGGTCCAAGGTGTGCCTCATATGGGCGCCATTGTTCAAGTCCGCCTTTGTTGATCGGACGACGAACCTGTTCAGAACTTGCCGTCCTGACAGCGCGTTCGGTCTGGTGGAAGTTCACGCAGCGCTCATCGAAGGGCAGGCCGCAATAATCCAGCAGGCGCCGAACCTGTCCCTCCAGGTCATCCAGGACGTCCTCGTGCTGGACGCGCAGAATCCGGCCCGGGGGCAGGACGGCGTCCCAGTGTTCCATGAGGTCGACATAGGCGCGGTAATACTGGCCGATATCCTCCAGGCTATAGGTGAACTCCTGCCCCTCGGCGAAGAGTTGCTTGTACCCGGACCAGCAGCAATCCATCGGGTTGCGCCGGGCATCAATGATCTTCGCATTCGGCAGGATCAGGTGGATCAGGCCGATATGGCGGAAATTGTTCGGCATCTTGTCGGTGAAGAAGGGCGCGCCCTGCCGGTGTATCCGCGTGTTTTCAATATAATCCTGGCCGAGCGCGCTCAGCTCTTCCGCCGGCATTTCGTGCAGGATACGGGGGTAGCGGTCCCGGTCCGTTATCTGGCTGCGGCCGCGAAGGTGGTGGGCCAGGGACAGAATGTTCGGCAGCTCCAAAGTGCCATCGACATCCGGGTGTGAGGCAAGGATCTGTTCGATCAGTGTTGAACCGGCCCGGGGCAGGCCGAGGATGAAGATCGGATCCGGCGCCGGATCGCCCTTGCCGCTCTGGTTTTCGAACAGGGATGCCGTGCAGTGTTTTTTCTGCGCTGCAAGTTCGGCCTGCATCTGTTCGGTCGTGTAGCGGATTGTCTGGTGCTTCAGCGCGTTGCCGCTGGCATAGGCGGCGAAGGCTGCATCATAGTCCTTCTGATCCTCCCGCGCCTTGCCGAGTGCAAACGCGATATGGATGCGTGACATGTGATCCAGATCCGGCGATGCCGCCTGCGCTTCCATGGTTGTGAGTTCATCATCCGTGAAGCGATAGGTCTTCAGGTTCGCCAGCCCATACCAGGCGTCGCCATGGCCTGGAGCGACTTCCGTCGCGCGCCGGTAAGAGGCCACTGCGTCCTCTGTGCGCCCATAAGTCTTCAGGGCATGACCGCGCGATACGAGTGTTGCCGGATCGTCCGGCAGGGCCGTCAAGACGCGGTCGAAATACTCAAGCGCTGTTTCATAGTCGCCAGCCTGCATGCTCTCGATGGCATAGTGGGACTGAAAGATCGGATTGTCCGGGTCACGGGCCATCAGGATGTTTGCCTGCTCCAGGGCGGCGGCGAATTTCTGCCGCTTCCGCAGGACCTGGATGTAGTCGAGACGGAGCTGAATGTTGTCCGGATCGAGCTCTACGGCACTTTCCAGCAGGAAGTCGGCATCTTCCTGAACGCCCAGGCGCGAACCGATGTCAGCGAGCAGGCGCATGCCTTCAACGTGCGTCGGATTGCGCTGCAGGAAGGCCCGCGCGATTTCCTCGGCCCGGAAAATTCGCCCTTCATGAATGTGATTGGTCACCGCTAGCAGCTCGCGCGGCAATGCCTGCAGCCTCTGAGCCTGTGCAAGCGCATTGTTCGCGGCAACTGTATTGCCGCTGGCGGCCTGCAGGTCTGCGAGGGCCTTCCAGCTGGCAATGAGGGACGGGTTGTACCGGGTGGCACGTTCAAAGGCCGTCAGGGCACCGGCGCTATCGCCCAGCTTGCGGCGAAGATGGCCTTCTTCCTGCCAGGCACGGCCATAGTCCGGCGAAACCAATTTGAGGTCTGCAAGGCGGGCGAACGCGTCATCATGGCGGTTTTGATACCTGGCGCAGACCGCGGCCATGTACAGGGCGTCCCGGTGCTGCGGATGCTGCGCCAGAACCTCGGACGTGATCTTCGACGCGGTCTGGAAATCGCCGGACTGGATGGACTTCTGCGCCTGCTGCAGGGCGGCTTCAGGTGTGGCCGGTTCGGTCATCGCGTCAGGGTATTCCTCAATAAGAAAACAGCGCCCTGAAAGTGTCAGGGCGCTGCTTCAGGATCAAGTCTTGGGCTGTCCTAGTAGTCGTAGGAGAAGCGGATCCCAATCGTTCTTGGCCGCATCGGCGTGATGCGCTCGCGG
Organism: Hyphomonas adhaerens MHS-3; assembly: GCF_000685235.1. Lineage (NCBI taxonomy): Bacteria > Pseudomonadati > Pseudomonadota > Alphaproteobacteria > Hyphomonadales > Hyphomonadaceae > Hyphomonas > Hyphomonas adhaerens. The sequence goes on along the minus strand of NZ_ARYH01000004.1, from coordinate 109,974 downwards.
TCATAGACAAAGCTGCCGCTGAGGGCCGCATACTCATTCGTCAGGTTGGTGGCGAAGAGTTCGGCCGTCCAGTTGTCGCCTGTCACACCCGCGGATGCACCGAGCGTGGTGTAGCCGTCGAGTTTCATCTTGTTGATCTCGATCACATCGGTGAACGAGTCATCAGAGATGATGACCTGTGGCATCACGTGGGCGCGGAGCGACTGACCAGCAATCTGCTGTTCAAGATCCCACTCATAGCGGACACGCAGGTTACCCTGATAGGACGGCGCGAAGGCGAGGTCCGATCCTTTGACGACATCATTGGTCGGCACCAGGACTTCCGTGATCTCCGTATCCAGGAAGGAGAAGGCACCGGCGACGGTCAGGCCTTCAATAGATGCCGGGGCCCAGGTGAAGTCACCCTCGACGCCCTGGATTTCCGCGTTCGCCGCGTTGTCCGAGAAGAACAGGTTGACGATCGACGGATCGAAGATGGTCGTCTGCAGGCCATCGACTTTGACAAAGAAGGCCGATCCATTGAAACGCAGCGAATTGTCGAAGAGCTCGGTTTTCCAGCCGATCTCATAGTTCTTCACTTCGTCAGTATCCACAGCATACGGCACAACGTAGCCGCCGGGGCCCTGCGCGCCACCTGGGCGGTTCAGCAGGCCTGGGCGGAAACCTTCCGAATAGGTTGCATAGAACAGCGTGTCGGCGGTTGGCGTCCACTCACCTGTGACCTTGTAGATGAAGCCGTCAGTCGCCGCCTTATCCGGGTTACCCGCCGGCCTGTCCGGGCCGTAGATGTAGGAGATGTTGGTACCGAATACCTGCTGGTCGCTTTCAGTATAAAGGTTGTAGAAGGACGAGTTGGCGCTGCCTTCCAGGTCCACTTCAACATCATAGTAACGGGCACCTAATGTCAGGGAGAACTGGTCGGTGAGGTCGAAGCTGGTTTCGCCGAAGATGCCAAGCTGCTTGTCCGTGCGTTTCACGTCATTGCGGAAGATCACACCGGCCGGGAAGGGGCCTGGCTGGCTGTAATAGCCCGGATAGGCATCGCCGATTGCACCAACGGCATCCACATTGGTCAGCGGATAGTTCGGTGCGAAGCCGATTGTGCCGTCCGTGTAGGCAACCTGGGTTGATCCCGGATAGACGAAGTCATTGCGTTCGGCCAGTTCAAGGTCGCTGAAGAAGCCGCCGAAGGTGGCGCGCCAGCGATACTGTTCGGGCGTATTGAAGCGCAGCTCGTGCGTCTGAACCTTCGTTTCGCTGTGCGATGTCACATAGAGGTTCGGGGCGTAGCAGGTGCCTGTCGGTGCTGCGGCCGGATAGGTGACCGAGTAGTCACAGATATAGTAAGGCAGATACTGGCCGACGAACAGATAGTCGGAATAGTCGACGGTCTGGTCTGTCGTGCGTTCCGTATACGCGCCAGTGTAGACGGCTTCCAGTGCCCCCAGGCGGCCGTTCACCGTCCAGGCAGTATTGTGGAATTTGTCCTCGGTGTTTTCCGGCGTGAAGCGGACAATGTCGTAATCGTCCAGTTCCGGATCGGCGGAGAAGACACCTTCGGCATCGATCTGCTGTTGGGAGTGCTGGAGCAGGATGTCCCAGTCCTCGTTAATTTCGTACAGGCCACTCAGGCGGAAGCCCTTATACGTCACGTCATTGATGTCGTTTTCGGCGATGGTGCCATTGTTGGCAGAAATGAAATTGACATCGGACAAGTCTGCCAGAAGAGCGTTGTCGTTTGTTGTTTTGTCGTCTGTCAGATTGTCCGCAACTTGTGTTGCAGATTGGAAGCCATCACGTTGGCGGCTGACCGGAACGCCATTCGCGCGAACGGTTCCGGCTGAGCGGAAACGGGCTGATTCTGCGGCCGAGAGTGTCCCGCCGACATTGTCGATATAGCCGCCTTGTGAGTCGGTATAGACCACGCCGCGGACAGCCAGTTTGTCGTTGATCGGAAGATTGATCATCACATCGACGCTGTTGCTCATCTCGCCGCCATCGGTGAACGAGGTCGCCGCGTTGAAGCCGGCATCAAAGCCGTTCAGCGAAGGTTTGTTCGTGATCATGCGAACCGTACCGGCCTGGGAGCTGGCCCCGAAGAGAGTGCCTTGCGGACCGGAAAGGACTTCCACGCGCTCAATGTCGGCGGCGTAGACGTCGAGGTTACGGCCCGGCTGGGCCAGCGGCTGTTCGTCGAGATAGAAGCTGACGTTCGGCGCAAGACCAGCCACGCCGGCAACGGTCAGGTTCGGAGTCGTCGATGCGAGGCCGCGGATGTAAATCGTGTTCTGGCCGGGGCCAGCGCCGCCAGCGGTCACGCCCGGTAGCTGAATCAGGTAGTCATTGAAGCTTTTCACGCCGAGCGATTGAAGTTCCTGCTCGCCGAGTGCGGTCACGGCGACAGGAATGCTCTGGGCGCTTTCTGAACGCTTGGTGGCGGTGACGGTGACGGCCTGAAGACGCTTTACCTTCGCAGCCGGCTGTGCCGGTGCAGTTTCCTGAGCGTGGGCATACGTCGCGACGAGGCCGGCGATCGCCATCAGCGACGCGCCGTACTTTAACTTCTTCATATTCTTCCCCTTGGGTCAATTCCAGCCGTGGCGCGCACACCGAACGGGCGCGCAGCAATAGAATCGTGGCTGCTCGATGTGTCTGAGCTACTTGGTTATTTCGATAATCTAAAGGGCTGGGGCTGTTATATCCCCCGGATTGGCTGCAAACTGTTACACAAAGTCCACATTCTGTGTATCCGGGGTGTCCCCACCTGCACCCCGATCATTTGACTATCGACGTAATTACGGCAATAGCCGCGTATGGCTCAAGATTTCGACCCAAGCGTATCGGCTGCTGACGCACCCGAAACATCCCCCGCCGAAGAAGAAACCCTGTTTGTTTATGAAACCGACTACGAAGTCGGCCAGGACAATGTCGAAATCGCAGGGCTGGACGTCCATAACCCGGTCTTTTTCCTCAGCGCAGGCCTGATCGTCCTGTTCGGAGCGATGAGTCTCATCTTTCCGGATGCCGCGACGCTTTACCTGACGGCGGCCAAGACCTGGACGCTCCAGCGCGCAGACTGGCTGTTCGCCGTCACGCCCGTGATCGTTTTCGCCTTTGCACTGTACCTTGCGTTCAGTCCAATGGGGCGGATCCGGTTGGGCGGCGCGTCTGCCGAACCGGAATTCAAGATCCATTCCTGGGTGGCCATGCTGTTTGCTGCAGGCGTCGGGGTAGGATTCATGTTCTATGGGGCGGCTGAACCGCTCGCCTACTACACAGATTGGTACGGCACGCCGCTGAATGTACCACCGGCAACTCCGGCGGCGGAGCGGCTTGCGTTCAGCGCGACCATCTTCCACTGGGGGCTGGCGCCCTGGGCCATCTACGCCATTGTCGGACTGGCGCTGGGTTTCTTTGCCCACAACAAGGGCTTGCCGCTCAGCATACGATCTGCCTGTTACCATGTCTTCGGCGAGCGCGTCTGGGGCTGGCCCGGCCATATCATCGATATGTTCGCGGTCGTTTCGACGGTGTTCGGACTGGCCACGACAATCGGCATCGGCGCGACCCAGGCGACCAGCGGACTGGCCTACCTCTTCGGGTTCGAACCGAACCGCTACCTGCAGATCGCCTTGATCGCGTTCATGACGGGGCTGGCGGTGCTGTCCGTTCTGCGCGGCATGGACGGTGGGGTGAAACTGCTCAGCAACATCAATATGGGCATTGCCTTTGGCTTGCTGATCTTTGTGGTCATTGCCGGGCCGACAATCCTGATCTTCACCGGGTTGGGGCAGAACCTTCTGGCCTACATCACCGATACGCCTGCGCTGACCAACTGGGTGGATCGGCCAGACATCGTTTGGTTCCACGACTGGACCATTTTCTATTGGGCCTGGTGGATTTCCTGGTCGCCGTTCGTTGGCATGTTCATCGCGCGGATTTCCAAGGGGCGGACCGTGCGGGAATACTTCGCCGTCGTCCTGCTAGCGCCTTTCACCATCTGCGTGATCTGGTTCACGGCATTTGGCAAAACGGCGCTGACCCTCAACCAGTCGGGCACGGGTGAACTGGCCGATGGCGTGAGCAGTGCTTCGCTTGTCCTGTTCCAGATGCTGGAAGATCTTCCATTCGCGGAGATTACGTCCGTCGTCGCCATTTTCCTGCTGGTTGTCTTCATTGTGACGTCGGCGGATTCCGGCGCGCTTGTGGTCGATACGATCACCAGCGGCGGCAAGACGGACGCCCCGGTCGCGCAGCGTGTCTTCTGGGCCTGCATGCTCGGACTGACCGCGTCGGCCCTTTTGTATGGTGGCGGCACAGATGTGCTCCAGTCCTTGCAGGCGGGTACGATCACCGCCGCATTGCCTTTCACCTTCATCCTGCTCGCGTGTTGCTTCAGCCTTTACCTGGGGTTGCGAGACGAATTGAAGGCGATGAAGAATTTTGAAGCAGAGAATTCGGAAGCGGAGAATTCGCAAGAGGCGTGAAGCTGCTTCAGCCTGCCTGTCGGTCCACAGACGCGCCGATCGTGTAAACCTTAATAATTGTTGCCATATCAGATAAAAAATCTATGTTTCTACTTTTAAGGGCAAGTAGAGGAGCAGTAGATGGCAACCGGCTCACCTGGCCGTTTCCAGGAATTGTTGCTGGAAGGGATGAGTGACAGCGAAAGTCTGCCAGCGGCATTAGAGTGGCTGACGGAGTATTGCGGCGCCGGCACGGTACAGATGATTGCCGTCAGCGATGAGAACCTGATCCTGGACTCTGCCATTTTTGGATCTGTCGATTTGGAGCTGTTCTGCAAGGAAGCGGACTACCTCGCCGAAAATCCGCGGACAAAGGTATTTGATATCATGCCGACCGGTCGCATCTTTCATGATGCGGACCTGGTGGATGCTGAAACAGTCCGGACTCTTCCTGTATATCAGGAATTCCTGATCCCGGCCCGGATCGGGCAGTTCTCGGGAGCAATCCTTTCCAGAGGAGAGGGGCACATCGTCGGTCTCGCCATTGCGCGTCCCTATGAAGATGGCCCGTTTGAAACGGATGTCATCGAAAGGTTCGCAAGCATCGTGCAGAGCGCTTTGCCTGTTGTGCAACTGGCAGAGCAAATCGTTGATACGCGGGCGTCTTCCTTGCTGGATCTTTTTGGCCCGCAAGCTCACGTCGCGATCCTTGATAGGGAAGGCGTCCTGCTGCGGTATTCGGAGCATTTCGAGAATTTGCTATCGGCCGGCTTGATCCGGCGGGACCATTTCGGCCGTCTCGACATGTTGTCGGATGAAGTGAACTTCGCGCTCGCCGCCGCCCTGAGGGGAACAAACGGTCTGGCCGGTGGGCGCTTTTCTTTTACGCGCCTCCGCCCCGAGCGGACATTCATCTGCACCGTGACGCCGGTACCGGCTTTGAAAAACTTTGGCGGAAGGTCCGGCCACGCCATTCTCGTGCTGGATCCGCTGCTCGCTCCAAAGCGGCTGGACCGCCATCTTCTGCGGCAGGCCTTCATTCTGACAGATGCCGAATGTGACGTGTGTGAGCGTCTTTATGCCGGAGATACGCTGGCTGAGATTGCTGAAGGGAGGGAGGTTGCGATCAGCACGGTCAAATCCCTTCTCAAGTCGATACTTATGAAAACAGGCACGCGGCGCCAGGCCGAAATTATCATCAAATTGTCTCGGTTCGCGTTCGACTACCACGACTGAGCGTGGCGCATCCGTCACACCTTTCACCCGAAGAAAGAAAATTTCGTCTGCCAGAGCGTGCATCCCCCAAATGAGGGATGACACCTTTGGGGCATTAACGCTTTGTTAGCTCTCTAAACGAGGGAAACGATCCTGAGTGGCTGGGGACGCGAGCTGCGAGGAACTACGTTTCTTCAATGTGAGGTCTGGGTTGGGGATGTCATGGAAAAGGAGATGCGCTGATGGAAGTTTCCGTATGGAAGCCGAAACTCGGCCGGGTGGTTGGCCTGCTGTGCGGACTGCCCCTCCTTTCCATGGCGGCGCACGCGAGCCTGCCATCGGATCGGACCGGGGGTAAAGTGGGGCTTCAGATCGACGACTTTATTGGCACAGTCCGCATTGTACGAAGTGATCAGAGTGCGGCCAGTGTTGTCTCCATTACAGAAGGCGGATCAGATCTTGGCCGGGTGGTGGTGGAGGAAACCGCCGCGTCTGGCTTGAGAATACGGGGCATGCCTGCGCCGATCGCCATGAACTGCGTTCGGACAAATGGTGTACTGTCCATTTCTTTCGAAGACGGCGCAGCGCACCCGATAACGGACTTTCCCGCCATTATCGTTTCGGTTCCCGAAACTGCTGATGTGAAGTTGGTGCTTCGCGCAGGGGATGCCGAAGTGTCGGACATAGAAAACCTTGAAATTCTTGCAGGCGGCTGTGCGCACGTCGTCGCAAAGAGTGTGAAGGAAACACTTCGCCTGACGACGACCGGGGCCGCCCAGTTCAGTATTGAACATGCGCGGCGGGCCGACATCGATGCCAGCAATGGCGGCCAGATCCGGATCTCAAATGTGGGGCGGCTTCTGAGCGCCTGTCTGGGACGGGCGTCGAAGTTGAATTCAGAGAAAGTGGTCGGTGCTGCGCAGGTGTTCATGTCCGGCACCAGCCGGGCGACCCTGGCAGATGTCGATTTATCAGAGCTGACCGCAGAGCTGGATGGGGCGTCCTCGCTTGATGTGAATGGTGTTGCCTCCACTTCGCGGATCGCCATTGGGGCCGCCGCGAGAGCCTATGTGACCGGTGGGGTCACACTTGGGGAGATCAACCTGACGCGTGCCGGTCGGCTTATCGTGGATGGAGAGCGTTGGAGAGGACCGAAAAATGACTAAGTCACCAGCAGGCAAATCCCCGAAAAAAATCCTGACAGGGATGTTGTCTTTACTGGCTTTGATGCTGGTGGGGGGTGTCGTGAGCGCGCCGGCCGTCTCTGCGCAGGAATTGGTCTACACACCGGTGAATCCCTCATTCGGCGGCAATCCCTTCAATTCGTCCCACCTGCTGGGCGTCGCAAACGCGCAGGATGACACCGAGCCGCCGTCAAGCGTTTCGTCCAGCGATCCTCAGGCCGACCTTTTCATTCGCCAGCTGCAAAGCCGCTTGTTGTCCGGTCTCGCTTCGGAAGTCGCGAACGCTATTTTCGGAGATGACCCTCAGGACTATGGGCGCGTCGTGTTTGGCGATCAGACGGTGGAATTTGAGCGGGGACTGGATTCCATCACGCTGACGATTTTCGACGCGACGACCGGATCGACGACTGAAATTGTCGTTCCGATTTTCACGACTGGCGGCTGATCGGAAATGTGCGGGGAGTAGATTTTTGATGCGAAGTTTTAAAAGGGGCGCAGCGCCTGTGTTGGCATTGGCCATGGTGCTGGCGTCCTGTGGCACACCACCGAAGGTGAAGACCAAAATGGCTGAACCGGTCGTCAATCCGAGGACCCAAACCGAATACGCCTTGCTCTGGCTGCCGAAGCCATCGGAGCAGATTCCGGTGGCTGTTTACGGTGTGAGTGACGAAACGGGGGCATTCAAGCCAAGCGATACTGTGCAGACGCTGTCACGGGCGGTGACCCAGGGCGCGACCCCCATTCTCATCAAGGCGCTCCAGGATGCCGGTGACCAGAGCTGGTTCAAGGTCGTCGAGCGGGAGAAGCTCGATAACCTCCTGAAGGAACGCCAGATCATCCTCGAGATGCGCCAGCGCTACCTCGGAGAGTCCGCGAAAGACTCCATGGCTTTGCCGGCTCTTCTGTTTGCGGGCACCCTGATCGAAGGAGCCATCACCGGATATGATACAAATACGCAGACGGGTGGTGCGGGCGCGCGATACCTTGGCATCGGTATGGATACACAATACCGGGAAGACGCTGTTTCCGTTTACCTGCGCGCGGTGAGCGTCAAGACGGGTGAAGTGCTCATCTCCGTTTCGACCGAGCAGAGGGTCGCCTCTGTCGCCTGGCATGCCAATGCATTCAAATATGTCGCCTACCGGGAGCTGTTGGAAGCCGAGGCTGGCATTACACTGAATCAGCCGCGGCATCTGGCGGTCAGGCAGGCCCTCGAGAAAGCGGTCTACGGAATGATCATCGAGGGTGTGAAGTCAGGGCTGTGGAAGTTTTCAGATCCGGCACAGGGGCAAGCTGCGATCGACTTCTACGACGCAAATTATCGCACGGAATTTCCCAAGAACGCACTGGAAAGTGTGCCGAAGGAGCTGCTGCAAGGAGAGCAGAATTGACTGGATAAGTGACGCCTGGTTCGGGCCGGGTCACCTGAATGACTCACGGAAGAGACCAGGCTTGAACACCAAAGGATAAACCGGCGCGGTGCGCCAGGGTGGGGAGAGGCCGACTTCAAGTTGGCGCTCGGACCGGTCTCTCCCCGGGGGCAGCCAATCGGCTGCTCCCGATTGATACCGCCAGTCTTGCTGGCGGGCAACTCGGGAGGTGCGTGGATGTCACCACGTGGAAGACAACCCAATAACGGTCGCAACCTGGCATATGGCGGGTTTTGGCCTGTGGTCATGGTGACCGGTTGCGCATTGTTGGGTGGCGGCGCTCTGCCAGCCATGGCGGATCAGGGGACGAAACAGTCCTTTGCCAATATCGAACAGATTTCAGATGTCCTGGCCCGGACCCGTCTGGCGCAATCTGGCGCGGGAAACCAGGTGAAGATCATTCAGGACGGCAAGAATCTTGTCGTCGATGCCTATGTGCAAGGCCAGATGAATCGGGCCAGCGACAGGGCCAACACGATCACCCAGACCGGGGATGGTGCGACCGCAGAGGTCAGTGTTGTTGGCGACGAGAACACATTCTCCATCTCGCAAAGTGCTGTCGATGGACCGGGGCAGAACTCGGCCTCTGTCACCATGAAGGGAGATTTCAACTCTGCCGATGTGCGGCAGACGAATGATTTCGGCCCGACTTATTCCAACACTGCACGACTTGTTCAGACGGGCAATGGGAATTCCGGCGCGATAGCGCAGACGATTGCGCCAGGCACGCTCGCGGCAGCAGAAAATTTTGGGTCCATCACCCAAACGGGTGACGACAACTCCGCCCTGATTGAACAGACTGGTGCAGACAACAGCGCCGCTATTGAGCAAGACGGGGACCGAAACAGAGGCGCGATTCTCCAGGATGGAGAGGGGCTTTCCGCGGTACTGGTTCAGACCGGCACTGCGCTTGAATATACGATTAACCAGACGGGCTGCGTCATATCATCAGGCTGCGGAGCAGTCAGTGTGACGCAGAGCGGGCCATGACCGGTCTAGGTCTGGGTGGGGACATGCCTTAGTCTTTATGACGGCGGGGCGTGGCAGAAGCCATGTGGGGGACAGGATGTATCTTCCAGATTGGCCTTTGGAATCGCTGGTTCGAGAACGAACCGGCAGGCGGATTGTGCAATGATAAGGAGATACCTCATGCGCAAGCAATTACTCGTAACTGTCGCCATGGCGGCACTATGTTTCGGAGGCCCTGCGTTAGCTGAAGAAGCGGTCGTCAATCAGACCGGTGCCGGCAACACGGCCGACGTTGACCAGACTTTGGATTCCGATCTGGTATCGACCGGATTGGAAAGTAACGAAAACTACGCGGAGGTGGATCAGACGGGTGATCTGAACGACGCGACGGTTCGCCAGGGGCATGCGCCTCCGGGGATCGATAACTACCAGATCGCCGCAAACGAGGCGGATGTCGATCAGGTCAGTGAGGCTGGCTCCACCGTCGGGAACGTGGCCGATGTCACGCAATACTCTGACACGAATGTCGGCGCCGCACCGAACTATACCGACGTCGATCAGTACACCGCGGGCGTCGTTTCGCAGACGGCAACCGTGACCCAGGTGGGCGGACAAGGAAACTCGGCAACTGTCGCCCAGGGGCAGGACTATGATGCGGATGAAGGCGGCGAAGTTGCCTCCGTGGCGCAAACGGGTTCTGACAACACCGCCCTCGTTGCGCAAGGTGGCACCGTTGACTACGCAACGGTCACGCAGGCTGGCCTTTCCAACAGTGCGTCCGTTGAGCAGGAAGGCGAAGGCGGTGTCGCATCGGTGGAGCAAACCGGCAACGACAACAGCTCCGTCATGAGCCAGGATGGAATAGGCGCTTATGCCGATAATGTGCAGACTGGAAGCGGCAACGAGTCAATCATCACCCAGGTCGATGACTCCGCCAACGGCTCGATCGGCATTGATAACGCCTACAATGCGGACCCGGAATCGACCGTTCTGCAGTATGGCGATGACAACACCTCTCAGGTGGTTCAGACGAACCTTGGTGGCGGGTTCAACCAAGTCGCCAATGTTACCCAGAACGGCAATGCCAACACTTCGGATGTCGAACAGACCGGCACGGGCCCCAATTTCACCGGAACGCTCCGCACGATTGTAAATCAGTCGGATGGTTCGGACTCGACTGTGGATCAGACCGCGACGGGCGGTGACGCCAAGAACGTGTTCGCGACCGTCAATCAGTCTGGCGCGTCAATCTCCGAGGTTACGCAGACGGCAGATGGCCTCCGGGCTGCGGGCATTTCAGCCAACGTGACCCAGGATGGTGGTTCGACTTCCTATGTAACCCAGACTGTCGACAATCCGTCTACGACCTGGGGTGGCGCTGTTACCTCGGGTGATGTTTCGGCCGTGGTCAATCAGAACGGCGGGTCTACGGCCAATGTGACCCAGGCCATATTTGGGAACGGTTCCACCGGTATCTCGGCAGATGTGACGCAGGACAATGGCGCCATTGCCAATGTCACGCAAACAATGAATGCGGACGGCGAAAGCAATATGGCGGCTATCGTGAATCAGGATGGAGCGAGCACGACCAATGTCACGCAGACCTTCAATGAGGATTCCACGAAGGATTTCCTCGCGACGGTCGATCAGTTCGGTGACGGGAACCTGGTCAATGTCAATCAGTATGACAATGCGCCAGCTTCGGGCATCCAGTCTGACTTCAGTGTGACGGCAGACGTCTACCAGGATGGCAATGGAAACTCTGCGGATGTGACCCAGGAAGGCCGCGTCTGGCAGGACAACTCGCTGAACGCCTATGTGACGCAAGTTGGGGATGGCAACCAGGCTGATGTGACACAGACCGGCAAATCCAATACCGGTACGATCGATCAGATTGGCGGTGCGTCGTTCAACATGGCGAGTATCGATCAGTCGGGCTATGGAAATGGGGCTCAGATCACGCAAACCGGTTATTTAAACACAGCAGATGTCCTGCAGCGTTCCGGCCGGGATAGCGCAACGGTCACCCAGAGCGGGAACGGCAACGACGCCGACATCCAGCAGACCGGATCGAGCGCGAACTTCAGCCGTGACCGGATTGCTGAAATCACCCAGTCGGGTGACGACAATGACGCCCTGATCCAGCAGACGGGCAATGAATTGTCGGAAGCGACCATCGTGCAGTCCACGGATGGCAACGACGCCACCATCCTGCAGAACGGTGCGAGCAATACCGCTGGTATCTACCAGACGGTTGCCGGAGCTGGCATTGCATCCATCACGCAAAACGGTGCTGGCAATATGGCCACCATCAATCAATAGTTCGGATGGCCCCGGTTCGGTTTCCGGACCGGGGCCTGCTATTGTCCGGCGTGAATCGGAATTGCGAATGAAAAACGGAACCAGCAACGCGAGAATGGGGCGTTTGGTCTTTCGGGCCGCGGTGCTGTCTGCTGCTGTTTGCGCAGCAGGCTGCAGCACTCAGATCAGCCCTCAGGAATTGCTCGGCATGGTTCCCCTCAATCAAAAGCCTGAAGAACCGCCCCCTCCGGTGCCGCCGACCGCCCCGCAGGAGCCTGAAAAGAACAGCGCCAGGATCCAGGCGGAGCAGGTGGAACCGAGCGATCAGCGTTCGAGCCTGCGCAAAACCGGATCACATATCAGTCAGATACCTTCCAGCCCGGACACAGACGCCGTTCTCCAGTCGGCTATTGATGTAGATGATCCGTGTCTCGGCGATTTGCAGAATAGCGAGCAATGTCGTTCAAGCCTTAAACCCAAATCCGCCAGTGCTGATGCGGTGGGGGACAGCAGCATGACCTTGACGGTCGTGGCGCCGGGCACCGGCAATAAAGGCACCTTTGATGCGAACCGGGCCGTGGACGAAATCGGCCGTGGTAGGACGAAGTCGCAAGGGGCGCAATCTGCCGGCAGTGATTTCTTGTCCGGTGCAACAAAACCGCCAGCGGACCTTGCGGTTCCAGACCAGCCAGTACCCGGCCTGCCACCGGGGGCTGTCATTATTCAGCCCCAATAAAAAATGCTGTGCCGGTACCGGCCCGTCACGTTTCTCCGTGTATTTCATCTGGTGCGACGCCATCCACCAATTTTCTCCACATTTGACCATTAGGCGTTCAATTGGCTGTCAGGCGGATTTTCGTGTGAAGATCGCGTGACAAGCGCGTTAACATTTCTTACGTTACGTCATTGGGGAATATGGGTTGATGACGGGAATAGCTGCAAGATCTGAATCTGAACCGGACCCCACGCCCGAAACGGTGCGTGTGATTGGCCGTGTCAAATGGTTCGACAGCGCCAAGGGCTACGGCTTTATCGTGGCGGAATCGACGTCGGACGCGAGTCTGACGAGCGACGTCATGCTGCATATTACCTGCCTGCGATCCTATGGCGAAACCTACGCCGATGAAGGCGCCCGCATTGTCTGCAATGCGATGCAGACCGAGCGCGGTTGGCAGACGGCCAGCATCATTGAGATGGAGCGCCCCAAGGCTGTCGTAGCCCGGGAGCTGGGCGTCCAGCCGGACTTCGAACCGGTGACTCTGAAATGGTTCAACCGGGGGCGCGGTTACGGTTTTGTGCAGCGGGAAGGCAAGGATCAGGACATCTTCGTCCATGCCGTCGTGCTGCGGAAAGCCGGCTACGAAGAGATCGAGCCGGGCACACCGCTTGATGCCATTATCGAAGATGGCGCCAAAGGCGAACACGTTACCAGCCTGAAGCCCCGCTGATTGCATTCTCCAACCGCCACGAATGCTTGCCGCTCGTCAGGCGGGCGGCTAAACCATGGCGCATGAAACGCTTTCTCGTCAGCGGCATGGCCGCCCTCGCCCTCGTCCTTTCCGCGCCGGCCGCGCTGGCCGAGCTGGAAACCAGCCCGCTGACCATCGAATCCGCGAATGGCGACCACGTCTTCACGGTGGAGATCGCCGATGAGCCGGAAGAAATCACCACCGGCCTGATGAACCGCGAAAGCATGGACGCCGATGCCGGCATGCTGTTCGATTTTGGCCAGCCGCGCGAAGCGGCCATGTGGATGAAGAACACGCTGATCCCGCTGGACATGCTGTTCATGGACCCGAACGGGAAAGTCATCGCGATTGCGCGCCAGACCGTGCCGGGCTCGCTGCGTACGATCTCGCCGGGGGTTCCGGTGAAGTCGGTGCTGGAGCTGAATGGCGGCCGGGCCGCAGAACTCGGTATCGAGCCGGGCGATGAAGTGGTTCATCCCATTTTCGGCAATACAGACGAATGAGCGAAGACGGCGCGCTTAAACCGCCGCCGCCCGGCTTTGCGCCACGCCCCACCCGCGGCAAGTTCTCGATCCACAATGGCCCGTCCTATCTGGCGAAGGGCGAGGACGATTTTCGCAGCGGTATCTGGGTGCTGGACCGTCACTGCAACGGCATGGGCTTTATGCATGGCGGCATGATCTGCGCCTTTGCAGACAGCGCGCTCGCCTGGGCTGTCTGGTCCGCCACTGAGCGCATGTCCGTCACAATCAAGCTGACCATGGAATTCATGGGGATTGTGCCGGAAGGCACATGGCTGGAAGCGCATCCGCAGGTCAAAGGTGTGGACGGCGATCTCGTCCATGTCATGGCCGACATGGTGACCGAAGATGGCGCGCTCGTCGCGCGGGCCGACGCGGTCTTCCGGTCCCTGCGGCGCCGGAAGACCTGATAGGCGTCAGGCGTCGATGCCGAGTTCGGCCAGAACGAACGTCTTGATCGACTTGTAGTCCGCCTTGCCATTCACCGCCCGGCCGAGATCGTCCTTGAACAGGATGCGTTTCGGCGCCTTGTAGTGGGCCAGCTTCGTTTTCACGAATTCGGTTAGCGATGCCTCGTCGGCCTGCCCGTCGAGGGCGACGACCGCGGTGATGGCCTGGCCCCATTTGTCATCCGGCACACCGACGACAAGGGCGTCCTTCACGGCGTCGTGCGCTTTCAGCGCTTCCTCGACCTCTTCTGGGTAGACCTTTTCCCCGGCGGTGTTGATGCAGTTGGAGCCGCGGCCCAGCAGCGTGATGGTGCCGTCCGATTCCACCGTGCACCAGTCGCCAGGCACGGAATAGCGCACGCCATTGATGGTCTTGAACGTCTTTTCGGACTTCTCCGGATCCTTGTAATAGCCGAGCGGCACAGCCCCGCCGCGGGCAATGAAGCCGGCCTCGCCGCTGCCTGGCACGACTTCGCGGCCGTCCTCGGTGAACACCTTGCACTTCGAGCCGATGGTGAATTTTGAGGTCTTCACTTCGCCGTCTGCGGTCATGATGGATGTGCCGAAGCCAACCGCTTCAGAGGCGCCGAAACTGTCGGTCATGGCCGCGTTCGGCATATGGCGCAGCAGGCCGCGCTTGACCTCGGTGCTCCACATCACGCCGGAGGAGATGATGCCCACAACCGAGTCCAGCTTGTGCTTTCCGGGATTGGCGTCGAGATAGGCCAGCATCGGCTTGCCGAAGGCATCGCCCACGATGGCCATATTGGTCACACCTTCGCGTTCGACCGTTTCGAACAGGTTTTGCGGGTTGAAGCGTTTGTTTTCTGTCAGTGTCACGATGGTGCCGCCGCCCATCATCGAGCCCATGGCCGTGAACAGGCCCGTGCCGTGCATGAGCGGGCAGGCGGGAATGTTGCGGACATGCCGGCCAAGCGCCTGCGCCGCCATGACTTGTTCGTCCATGTTCGATGGAACCGGCAGGCCCTGCGCCTCGGCGCCTTCCATGCCGGCGCGGCGCCAGATCTCGTGAGACCACATCACGCCCTTCGGCATGCCGGTCGTCCCGCCGGTGTAGAGGAAAAGGAGGTCGTCGCCGGAACGCGGAATGCCCAGCGGAGAGGGGTCGCCTTCTGTCGCGAGTTCTTCATAGGCGATTGCGAAGTCGGCCGTTTTGCCGCCGCCGACCTGCACCCAGACCAATACTTCCGGCAGGCGGGGCTGGACCTTCAATACCTGGTCCATAAACTCGACATCGAAGAACACGACCGTCGCATCGGAATTGTCGAAAATGTAGAACAGCTCTTCTTCGAGGTAGCGGTAATTGACGTTCACATGCGTCAGGCGGCCTTTGAAGCAGGCGGCGAGACCTTCCATGTATTCCGGCTGGTTGCGCAGGTAGAAGCCGGCCTTGTCGCCGACCTTTGCGCCGCGGGCCAGCAGGTTGCGCGCCATCCGGTTGGACCGGGCCGTCATGTCGGGCCAGGAAATGCGGCGATCGCCATGGATCAGCGCCATGTCCTCCGGCCCCAGCGCGGCGCCGACCGCATCCAGGATATCGCCAAGGTTCCAGAAATTGAGCTCGGTCATGGGTTTCCTCCGTCTTCTGCTCCTGGGCAGGGCGCTGCTGGTCTTTGTGCCAGCTTGCCAGGGCAGATTGCCGGAAGATCGTACCAGTGACGTTACGGTCATCAATGGCCAAAACAAAGGCGGCCCTCCGAAATCGGAGGGCCGCCCTAAGGTCATTCCGCGAGGGAATGGGGGATTGGCTTAGAAGCCCATGCCGCCCATGCCACCCATGCCGCCCATGTCCGGCATGCCGCCGCCGGCCGGTGCATCCTTCTTAGGTGCTTCGGCGATGGCAGCTTCCGTCGTGATCAGCAGGCCAGCCACGGAAGAGGCGTTCTGCAGGGCCGAGCGGACAACTTTCACCGGGTCGATGACGCCCATGGCAACCAGGTCGCCATATTCTTCGGTCTGGGCGTTGAAGCCGTGCGAGCGGCTCTTGGTCTGCAGGATCGTGTTCACGACCACAGAACCTTCGACACCCGCGTTTTCGGCGATCTGACGAACCGGAGCTTCGAGCGCCTTGCGGACGATGTCGATGCCGGCTTTCTCGTCATCATTGTCACCAACAGAGTCGATGTTCTTGGAGGCGCGGAGCAGGGCCGTACCACCACCCGGAACGATGCCTTCTTCGACAGCGGCGCGGGTTGCGTTCAGGGCGTCGTCGACGCGGTCCTTACGCTCTTTCACTTCGACTTCGGTTGCGCCGCCGACCTTGATCACGGCAACACCGCCAGCCAGCTTGGCCAGGCGTTCCTGCAGTTTCTCACGGTCATAGTCGGACGAGGTGTCGTCGATCTGCTTGCGGATCTGGGACACGCGAGCTTCGATGTCTTTCTTCTTGCCGGCGCCGTCGACGATGGTCGTGTTGTCCTTGTCGATGGAAACGCGCTTGGCTGTGCCCAGCATGTCCATCGAGATGTTTTCCAGCTTGATGCCGAGGTCTTCGGAGATGACCTGGCCGCCGGTGAGGACAGCGATGTCCTGCAGCATGGCCTTGCGGCGGTCGCCGAAGCCAGGGGCTTTCACAGCAGCGATCTTCAGGCCGCCACGCAGCTTGTTGACCACCAGGGTTGCCAGGGCTTCGCCATCGACGTCTTCAGCGATGATGAGCAGCGGCTTCTGGGATTGAACAACCTGTTCCAGGATCGGCAGCATCGGCTGCAGGCTGGACAGTTTGGACTCGTGAAGCAGGATGTACGCGTCTTCGAGTTCGGCGATCATCTTGTCCGGGTTGGTGATGAAGTACGGCGACAGGTAGCCGCGATCGAACTGCATGCCTTCGACGACGTCGAGTTCGGTTTCGAGCGACTTGGCTTCTTCAACCGTGATGACGCCTTCATTGCCGACTTTCGCCATGGCTTCAGCGATCATCGCGCCGACTTCGGTGTCGCCGTTCGCGGAAATCGTGCCGACCTGGGCGATCTCGTCGTTGGACTTCACTTTCTTGGAGTGGTGGGCAAGGTCCTTGACCACTTCAGCGGAGGCTTTTTCGATGCCGCGCTTCAGGTCCATCGGGTTCATGCCGGCAGCGACGCGCTTCATGCCTTCGCGAACGATGGCCTGAGCGAGAACGGTTGCCGTCGTGGTGCCGTCACCGGCCACATCGTTGGCCTTGGAGGCGACTTCGCGCAGCATCTGCGCGCCCATGTTCTCGAGCTTGTCTTCCAGCTCGATCTCTTTTGCGACGGTGACGCCGTCCTTCGTGGTGCGCGGTGCGCCGAAGGATTTTTCGATGACGACGTTACGGCCTTTCGGGCCGAGCGTGACTTTTACGGCGTTGGCCAGCGTGTCGACGCCCTTGAGCATCTTTTCGCGGGCTTCAGCGCCAAAAACTACGTGTTTTGCAGCCATTTCGAGTTTCCTCTTTGAATTTGCTGTATTTCTGGAAAGCGGTCAGGGGCGGAGATTATTTCTCCAGCACACCCATGATGTCGCTCTCTTTCATGATGAGCAGGTCGTCGCCATCAACGGTGACTTCCGTGCCGGACCATTTGCCGAACAGGACGCGGTCGCCCTTTTTGACGTCCAGCGCGACGGTTTTGCCGTCTTCACCGGCCAGGCCTTTACCGACTGCGACCACTTCACCTTCCTGCGGCTTTTCCTTTGCCGTGTCGGGGATGATGATGCCGCCCTTGGTCTTTTCCTCTTCCTTGACGCGGCGTACGACGACGCGATCGTGCAGGGGACGAAGTTTCATGGCTTTTGCCCTCTAATCTTGTATGCGAGTTTGAATTGATCTCACGGGAGCCAGCGGCCTTCAGCAGCGAATTAGCACTCACCACTGCTGACTGCTAGCGGTGATGCGGAAGTAGGGCGCGGACCCAATAGCGTCAACAGGATCGTTGTAAATTTTTTTGCCGGTTGTGGCCTGTTTACGCCGAAAGTGGCGTCCCCGGCGAAGGCGTGCCGCCCCTCAATTATAAAGAGAAGCCGCTCTGGCCTGGCCGAACCCATTTCCAAAGTCTGAAACCGCATCGCCAAATTTGCCGACGCAATTTGGCGGGGCGGTAGCCATTATGTGTAATAACCACCGCACATTCGGGTAGGATACCGGGCATCAAATTAGGAGAGCAGGGCGGATGAGCGCATACGCACGGGACATCAAGGATTCACTGACGTTCTTCGTCTTTGTTGCGATGACAGCGCTTTGCCTGTCATTCACCTTTTCGGTCTTTGTCTATCAGATCGGCATGCTTGACGATCCGCGGCGTTTCCTGGTGGCGAACCTTGTTGTGGCGGCCTGCGTCGCCATTCCGACGGCCACTATTGCGTCCCAACACGAGTTCCAGCTGAAGCGTTACCAGCGCCAACTTGAATCCCTGGCCTCCACCGACCCGCTGACCGGCCTGCTGAACCGCCGCTTCTTCCGCATTTCGGCCGAAGACGAGATACATCGCCAGAAACGCGCCGGCGGCATGGCCGCGGTCGTCCTGTTCGACCTCGACCAGTTCAAACGAGTCAACGACCTTCATGGACACCAGGCCGGGGATGCCATCCTGAAACGGATCGCGGAGATTGCCTATTCCGAGCTGCGCGGGCCTTTTGACAAGCTGGGCCGCTGGGGCGGGGAGGAGTTCGTTGTGCTCCTGTCGCAGGTCAACCGCGACCAGGCCTGGCTGGTCTGCGACCGCCTGCGCGAGCGGCTGGAGCATGCCGAGATCGAATACAATGGGAAGTCCCTGTCCATTACCGCCAGCTTCGGGTTCGAAATGCTTTCGGGCGACGCCTCGCTGGACCGCGTGCTGGAAGCTGCCGACCGCGCGCTCTACGTCTCGAAAACCACGGGGCGCAACCGCGTCACCTATGCCGGGCCGCGCCTCGCCGTTTCTGCCTGACCGGTCCGGGCTGGATTCCTGCCTTCTCGCACGGCATGAATGCGTGAAGGGGGAATCGCCATGGAAATCGGCAATACCAGCGAAATCGATGCCGCGATCCGCAATGCGCAACCGCTGAGCCTGCTGGCGCGCCAGAGGCCGGAATTCGCGGACGTCGAGCGGATCTGGGAAACGGAACTTGCCCCCGAACTCGGCGTGCGGGAGACGCTCCGCAAGCAAACCATTGCGCGTGCAAAGTCCCGCACCGTTCTTGGCGTCCTCGTGGCTGTGCCGGTGATCATCGCCATGATGGTCCTGTTAGGCGGGCCGGGCTTCTTCTTTCCGCTATCCTTCTTTATCGGCGCCATTCTCGTCGCGGGCATCTCAGGCTTCGACTGGCTGAAAGTCTATTCGATGAAGTCCCAGACCAAGGACCTCATCCTCAAGACGGCCTGCAGGCCGTTCGGCTTCCGCTATGAAACCCTGCATCCGGACCTTTCCGGCATTGAGGATTTTCAGTCGCTCAAAACGCGCAGCAAGGAATTGATGGAAGCCGTCAACGGACCGCAGACCGGCAAGGCGCGCAAGATCTCCACCCTGTTCGGCGATGTCCAGGTCACCACGCATGATGCGTCCGGCAATCCGGCGCCGACCCCGGCCTATCAGATCCTGAAAGATGCGGCGCTTCTGCCGGGCCACAGCCAGCGTAAATTCGAAGACCTGATCGAAGGCGAGCGTGCTGGGACCAAATTCGCGCTTGTCGAAGCGAAGCTCGATACCGGCGGCAAGAACAGCCAGACCGTTTTCCAGGGCATCCTGATTCATATCGAATACCCCCAGCGCTTTTCCGGCCGCACGCTGATGGCGCGTTCAGGCTGGTGGAAACGCGGCAAGGGCGCGGGCGACCTCGACAAGGTGCAGCTGATCTCCCGGGAACTCGACGAGGCTTTCACCGTCTATTCCAGCGACCAGGTCGAGGCGCGGGCCTTGCTCTCTCCGGACCGGATGGAGCGCCTGATCGCCCTGGAACGCCACTTCTCCGGCGGCAAGCTGCGCGGCCTGTTCGATCAGGGCCACATGACGCTGGCGCTGGAGGCCGACAACCAGTTCGAGGCAGGCTCTGTCTTCCGGCCCCTGGTCGATCCGCGGCGCTTCTCCACCGCACTGTCGGAACTGGGCCTTGTTTGCGACCTGATCGACGGCTTCCTCACCCGCGAATGGGTGCAGGGCCGCCTGTAGTCTGACTGCCGGCTGCCGCGATATCGGGCGAACTGCGCCGGATCGGCCCCGTTGTTCAGCCTCGCCTTGATGGCCGGGGCGCCTGCGTGATCAAGGTGTCCGGGTTCACGTATCCCATCATGGCCAGGAGCCTCAGACATGATTTCTCCTCTTCGTCTTTTCAGCGCAGCCGCAGCAATGTGCCTCTGTCTTGCGCCCTTGCCAGCCGCAGCTGACGACCCCGTGGAAGCGGCCACAGTCGACAGCCTTGAAGAATGGGTGGCGTTCCTGCGCTTGCCGAACGTCACGACGCAATCGACTGCGGACATCCGGGCGAACGCCGACTGGATCGAAGCAGAATTCCAGAGATACGGTTACGACGCCCAGCAGCTTGCCGATGGCGACACCCCGATGGTCTATGCGGCCTGGCCTGATCTGTCGCCGGACCGGAAGACGGTCCTGTTCTATGCCCATATGGACGGCCAGCCGGTGCATCCCGAAGAATGGGATCAGGAAAGCCCATGGTCGCCGGTCCTGAAGACCGCCGGGGGAGACGTGCTGCCGCTTGAGCGCCTGCTGAAAGGGGAGGCTGATCCGGACGACCGCCTGTTTGCCCGCTCCGCCGCAGACGACAAGGCGCCGATCATCATGCTGCTGGCGGCGATGAATGCGCTGCAGGCGGAAGGTCTTGAGCCCGCGGTGAATATCAAGATCCTCCTCGACTCCCATGAAGAAGGCGGCCCGCGGACCCTGGGCGATGTGGTGACGCGGAACGCAGGCCTTCTGGCGGCCGATGCGATTGTCATGTTGGATGGCCCGATGCACATTTCGAACCGTCCCACCGTCGTCTACGGGCACCGTGGCGGTGCCGGGTTCGAACTGACGGTTTTCGGGGCGCGTACCGAACTGCACTCCGGTCACTATGGCAATTATTCGCCCAATCCCGCCCAGCTTCTGGCCAGCCTGCTATCCACATTCAAGGATGATTGCGGCCGGGTGACGGTGGAGGGGTTCTATGATGGCGTCGTCTTCGATGAGGAAACCAAAGCCGCCTTTGCCTCGGTGCCGGACGATGAGGCCGCCATCAACCGAAGGATCGGGATTGCCGAAGCCGATTGCGTTGGCGCCAGCTATCAGGAGGCGATCAACTATCCGTCGTTCAACATCGCCGGTATCCGCTCGGCCGATGTCGGGGCTTCCCGCCGCACGATTATTCCGGAAAGTGCAACAGCCGCCATTGGTATGCGGACGGTTCCTGCGACGCCGCCACAGCGTCTCCTGTCACTCGCCCGCGCGCATATCCAGGCGCAGGGGTATCATCTGGTGGATGGGGTGCCGACCGAGGAAGAGCGGCAAACCTATCCGCGCCTCGCCTACATGACCAAGGGAGGCGGTGCGCCCGCGCTTCAGACGCCGCTGACTGCGCCGGTCGGTAACTGGATCGTCACCTCCTTGACGGAAACATTCGGCGAAGCGCCCGTTCGCATTCCGCTGATGGGCGGAACGGTGCCGACGTCCGGTCTCCGCGCGCTGGGGGCACCCATCATGTTGTTGCCGCTTGTGAATGCCGACAACAACCAGCACGCGGCAAATGAGAACATGCGGATCGGGAACTATTATGCCGGCGTACGTGCACTCCACGGCCTGATGCTGACCCCATTCGATGACAGTACGGAAGAGAAGGATAACTGAGCCGGTAAAACCGCGCCCCGGCACCATTATTTCGGGACGAGATGCGTCTCGTATCCCGGCGATCCGCCTTCCAGATGATCTGATACAAAGTCCAGCGTGAGCTGGCGGAGCGAGATCCCGTTGACGCGAAGCGTGTCGATCGGGATTTCCTCGAAGCCATGCTTGCCGCCTGTCACAGAATAGAAGGCATACGGAATACCGGCCGCGTTCGTCTGGTTCCGGATATCGAGCGCGAAATTGTAATTGACGACATCGTCCTGCGTGCCATGCAGGATGAACGCCGGCGGCTCACCGGAGGTCATCAGGTTTCCATTGGTAATGAAACGGCCCCAATAGTCGATCACCACATCCGGTTCGGGAACCGGGATGTTGTAGGCGTCCATGCCATAAGCCGCATGCAGGCCCATGATGGCACCGGCGGAATCTCCCCACACCGCGAACCGGGACATGTCCACACAGAGGGCGTCCTGGTTCGCATCGACCCAGCGGATGGCTGTGACGGTGTCTTCGATTGCGCTGGCAATGGCATCGGCCTGCAGCGCCTCATTATACGAAATCAGAGGGCCAAGCCCGGCCCTGTAGATGTCGTCGCGCAGGGGCCGGAATTCCGTGGATGGCCGCGGCGTGTCGCCGATCATCCGGTAGTCGATTGATATCGCCGTATAGCCCAGGTCGGTCAGGTCATCGGCAATGCTGCGCCAGGGCGACATGCTTTTGGAGCCTTCTTCAAACCCGCCGCCATGGATCAGCATGACGAACGGACGAAGATCCGTGCACGCTTCACCTGTCTGGTAGACGTCAAGCTTCAGGTCTTTTGTCCCGCCTGCAACAGGCCCTGTTCCGTAAACGACATTGCTTGCGCTGGCCGGCACATAGGGCGGCGGCGGAGGTGATACGGGCGGCGCCGGAGGAGGAGGTGCGGGAGGCGGCGGCGCAGGCGGAGGAGGCGCCGGCGGGGGCGGCGCGGGAGGTGGTGGTGCAGGTGGAGGAGGCGCCGGTGGTGGTGGCGCGGGAGGCGGGGGCGCAGGTGGAGGGGGTGCCGGTGGGGGCGGCGCAGGCGGAGGAGGTGCCGGGGGCGGTGGTGCTGGTGGCGGCGGGGCTGCAGGAGGCGGTGGCAACGGACCCGTGCTGATACTTCGGGTCTCATACGTCGGTGCGCTTTGCCACAGATGGCTGGAAATGAAATCGACAGCATGCTGGCGGAGCGTCGTATCGTCGACCGTCAGCGCGGTGTCGTCGATCTCCCCGAACCCGTGCCCGCCATCTTTCACCGTATAGAAAGCATAAGGCACCTGCGCGCTGTCGGCGGCGGCCTGAATCTCCAGTGCGTAATCATAGCTGATGACCTGGTCCTGATCGCCATGCAGGATCAGCAGGGGGGCATCGCCCCCGGTGATCTCCCCGCCATGGATAAACCGGCCCCAATAGTCGACCAGCACGTCCGGCTCCGGGGAATAGATGGCGTGCGCGTCGAGGCCGTACGCCAGATGCAGCGCGATAATGGCGCCCTCGGATTCGCCCCAGATCGCAAATCGCGACACGTCCACGCACAGTTCATCATGATGGTCTTCAGCCCAGCGCAGCGCGGTGACCCCATCCTCGATAGCACTGGCGAGACTGTCAGCCTGGCTTGCTGCGTCCGATCCTGCGATCCCCGTCTCACCGGAAGCGAGGATCGCGTCCCGCAGCGGGTAAAACTCCGCAGACGGCACGGGGGCGTCCGAAGCCTGCCGGTAGTCAATCGAAAGCACGGTATAGTCATGACCGGTCAGGTCCTGCGCAATGTCTGGCCAGGGCGCGTCGGATTTTGTGCCCGGGTCAAACCCGCCACCATGCACCAGCATCACGAAGGGGCGTGCCTCGGTACATGGATCGCCCGATTGGTATATGTCGAGCGTCAGGGATTTCGATCCGGTCTTCAGAAGACCCGTACCATAGATGACGTCAGTCTGGCTCGCCGGGGCCGCCGTTGGAGCGGCCGGGGGAGGCGGCGGTGATGGGGGCGGCGGTGGCGGTGGAGGCGGCGGCGAGGAAACAGGTTGCGAGCTTGAACTGGACGTTCCACCGCCGCCCCCGGAGCATCCGGAGAGCAGTGCGATCGCCGAAGCGGCGAGAAGGAGCTGTTTCATGCGTGCCATGACGGCTTCATCGGTTCGGCCCGCCTGGGGCCCGTTCTGTTTGTGCCTATTTGGAAAAGCCCCGTGATGGACAGTGCATTCAACCAGGGCGCGAGTTTTGCTTGGGGTAAGGAAGGTTTTTGGGCGCAAATGCCCGGAATTCAGTCTCCCGATGGGTGGGATACAGAATTTCGGACGCTGGGGGATAAAGTCATCCCTGTCCCACGCCGCCGCGATCTGGAGCCCCCTGAAAGGCCACGTTTTTCCCGAGAGTCTTCGGCATGGCCGGGCGCACCAATCCGTCTGATAACGCGCCATGCCAGGCTTTCCGGCATGACAGACCTCACCGATTTCTTCTCCCATGCCTGGCAAACGATCGGGCGCGCCATTGCGGAAGCGGGCCTCAGGGCCGGGCTGCGCGAGGTGCCGGAGGTGATTTCGAAATCGGTGAAGCGGCGCTGTCAGGCAGAGCTGAAACGGCTCGGGATTCTGCTCCGCCGTCTGATTTTTCTGATGGCGCTGCATGTCGACCTCGCGCCGGTCAAGCCGCGCCCGGGCAGCAATTATTTCGAGACATCCGAAGGCGAAAACGAAACGAAGTACACCTTCTCCCTCATGCCCACGCCCGCGGGCGAAACGCCGGACTTTCTGCGCGGGCCGCAGATCGTGCCGGATCGCGGGCCGGTCCTCGCCGCACCACTGATCGACCGCTGGCAGGCCATGCTGGAAACGCTGAGGGATTCAGAGCGCCGGGCCAGATGTCTGGCGCGCACGCTCCGGCGTCAACAGGTGCGCGGTGAGCCGAAACCCTTCATCACGCCCCTGCCGAAAACGCACGCCATGCCCGCCGCGCTCGGCATCGTTTCTGGCGGTCTCACGGTGCAACTGATCGAAGCTCTGAAGGGCTGGCCCGACACAAGTTGAACCTGCCGACAATCAGGAGTTCGCCGGAGCGCCAGGGGCGTGTCCGGGCGGACGTGCTGGCGGCAGGGATTAACCGGCTTGCGTGAACAGGCCGAACGCTTCATCGGCAATGACGCGTTCTTCATTGGTCGGAATAATAAAGGCCTTCACTCGGCTGCTGGTGGTCGAGATGCAGGTGGCATTCTGCTGGTTCGCTTCATCTGACACCTCCAGCCCCATCCAACTCAGATGTGCCGCGACCGATGCGCGGATCATCGCATCATGCTCGCCAATGCCTGCGGTGAAGACGACGGCGTCCAGCCCGCCAATGCTCATGGACAGGCGGCCGATTTCCCCGGCGATGCGCAGGGTGAACAGGTCCAGCGCCTCTTTTGCGCGCGGATCATCGCTGCGCTGAAGCTCGCGGCAGTCGGCGCTGATCCCGCCGGAGACGCCTTTCAAGCCAGACTGGTGATAGAGCATGTCTTCCACCTCGCTGACCGGGCGGTGTTCCTGCTGCAACAGGTGGAGGATCACGCCGGAGTCCAGCGCGCCGCAGCGAGTCGCCATCGGCACGCCGTCGAGGGTGGAGAACCCCATGCTGGTGTCCTGGCTTTTGCCATCCAGCATGGCGCAAAGGCTCGCGCCGCTGCCAAGATGGGCCGCGATCACGCGCCCGGCAGCGGCTTCCGGGAACTGGCGGCGCAGTTCGGCGGCAATGAATTTGTAGGACAGGCCATGGAAACCATACCGCTTGATGCCCCGGTCATGCAGCTCGCGCGGCAGGGCAAAGCGGCGGATCAGTTCCGGATTTGTCCGGTGGAAGACGGTGTCGAACGACGCGGCCTGCATAAGCTCTGGCCGGATCTGCCGCATGGCCCGGATCAGGCGAAGCGCCTGCGGCTGGTGGAGCGGCGCAAGAATGGAGAGGGCATCAATGCGGGCGAGCGAGTCGTCGTCGATCAGGACCGGGCCGTCAAACTCATCCCCGCCATGCACGACGCGGTGACCGACACAGCTCAGCTCACTGAGGTCATAGTGTTGGGAGATCCAGTCCAATGTCTCCGTCATCACATCGATCAGATGGTCGGCGCCATCGGCCTTCAGTTCGACATCGAACACCGCCTTGCCTTCGACAAGGTGGAAGGTGAGAGGGCGGTGGCGGAAATCGATCAGCGCATGGGCGATCCGCTCAACCCTGTCGCCATCCATGCTGAACAAGCCGATCTTCACAGAGGAAGATCCGGCATTGAACGTCATCAGCAACGGGCCGGACATCTCAGCTGCCCGGCTTGGTGTAAGTCATGCCGACGCTGAGACGCGCAAGCGCTGCCGACGCCATGCGGGCGGTCAGCGGATCCGCCCGGCTGGTCAGCACGATCGGCACGCGCGCGCCGAGGATCAGGCCGGCGGCAATCGCGTCGGCAAAATATATCAGCTGCTTGGCCAGCATGTTGCCGGCTTCAAGGTCCGGCACCAGGAGAATGTCCGCCTGCCCGGCGACCGGCGAGACGATGCCCTTGGTTTTCGCCGCCGCCATGCTGATCGCATTGTCATATGCCAGCGGGCCATCGACGCGGGCCCCGGCGATCTGGCCACGCGCCGCCATAACGGTGAGGGCGGCGGCATCCAGCGTCGCGGGCATGTCGGCGTTCACGGTCTCAACGGCGGCGAGGACAGCGACCAGCGGCTCTTCCACGCCCAGCTGGTGCATCAGGTCCACGGCGTTCTGGCAGATGTCGCGCTTTTGATCGAGGGAGGGAAGAATGTTGACGGCCGCGTCGGTCACGATCAGCGGCTTGTCATAAAGCGGAATATCCATGGCGTAGACATGGCTGATGCGGCGTTCGGTCCGCAGGCCGGAATCATGGGCGAGGACGGCGCCAAGAAGCTCATCTGTATGGAGACTGCCTTTCACGAGGACGGAGACATCACCCTTGACGGCCATCTCCACGGCTGTCGCGGCGGCGGCGTGGCTATGCTCGGTCTCGATGATATCGAACCCGTCAATCGAGACGCCGGCTTCTTCGGCCGCCGCCTCGATCTTGGCGCGCGGGCCGATCAGGACGGGCTCCAGCAGGTCTTCGTCCCGAACCTCGACGGCGCCCTGAATGGCGATGGCGGAGCAGGGATGAACGATGGCGGCCCGGACGGTCGGGGAGGCCTTGGCGCGCGCAATAAACGCATCATAGCGGTCATGCCGGCGCAGGCGGATGCCCGGCATGTGCTTGCGCTTGACGCGGACGCTGTCCTTCGGGGCGATGACGGTCGCTTCACCTTTCAGGACGGTGTCGCCATCCTGATTGGTGCAGATTGTTTCGAGCCGGACGAGGCGCTTCTTGTCCTGCTTCTCCAGCACGGTGGCGGTGGCCGTGACGGTATCGCCGGGAAAGACAGGCTTGGTGAAGGCAATGGTCTGGCCGAGATAGATGCAGCCGGGGCCGGGCAGGGTCGTGCCCAGCACGGCGGACACCAGCGACGCCGTCCACATGCCATGGGCAACCGGTTTGCCGAAGATGTCCTTCGCGGCGAACTCCGCATCGAGGTGGGCCGGGTTCACATCGCCGGAAACGAGCGCGAACAGTTCGATGTCGTTCTCGGTAACTGTGCGCTCCAGCGATGCCGTATCGCCGACCTTGATCTGGTCGTAGGTACGGTTCTCAAGAAAGGTCTCAATCATGGGTGGCGGCTCCTATCTCTCAAATACATAGGTTCCGGGCGCCTCATCAAGTACGGGATAGCCCTTGCGCGCCGCCCCCATTCTGGGTGGGCGAACCATATCGGGCGAGGAATGCTTTGCCAGCCAAGCAGACCAGCCGTCCCACCAAGAGCCGGATTTCTCTTTCGCGGCTTCCAGCCATTGGTCGGGACTGAGGATCTGGTCGCGGTGCCGGTGGTGGGCGATGTGATAGTGGCGGCCATTGTGTCCGGGCTCGCTGACGATGCCGGCATTGTGTCCGCCATTGGTCAGGGTGAAAGTGATATCCGTGTCGGCCAGCTGGTGGATCTTGTGGACAGACCGCCACGGCGCAACATGATCGTGCTCGGTTCCAACGGCGAAGATCGGTGCGCGAAGCCCCTGCAGCGTAACCGGACGGCCCTCCACCATGAACCGCCCGTTGGCGAGATCATTGTTGATGTAGAGCTTCTTCAGATATTCCGCATGCATCCGGTAGGGCATGCGGGTCGTATCGGCGTTCCATGCCATGAGGTCGAACATCGGAGCACGCTCGCCCATCATGTATTCCCGAACGAGGCGGGACCAGAGCAGGTCATTGGACCGCAGCAGCTGGAAGGCACCGGCCATTTCATCGGCCGAGAGGAAGCCGCGGTTCCACATGATGCTTTCAAGGAAGTGCATCTGGCTGTGGTCAATGAACAAGGCGAGTTCACCCGGCTCGCTGAAATCGGTCTGGGCCGCCAGCAGAGACACAGAGGCCAGCCGGTCATCGCCGTCCCGCGCCATGGCGGAGGCAGCAATGGACAGCAAAGTTCCGCCGAGACAATAGCCGGTCGCGTGAACCTTCCGGTCCGGACAGATGGTGTTGATTGCTTCCAGCGCATCCATCACGCCCATCCGGCGGTAGTCGTTCAGCGACAGGTCGTGATCGTCGGCAGATGGATTTCGCCACGAAATCGCGAAGACGGTGAAGCCCTGCTCCGTGAGGTATTTTATCATCGAATTCCCGGGGGAGAGGTCGAGGATATAGTATTTCATGATCCAGGCTGGCACGATCAGAATCGGTTCGGGGTGAACCTCTTTTGTTGCGGGGGAATACTGGATCAGTTCGATCAGGTGATTGCGGAACACCACTTTGCCGGGCGTGACCGCGACGTCCTCGCCGGGGATGAAGTCTTCAGTGCCGACCGGAGGTTTGCGCTGGATCTGACGGCTTACGTCTTCGCGCCAGTTGTTGAAGCCGTCGATGAAGTTCCGCCCGCCGGTTTCGCGGGCCCGTTCCAGCACTTCGGGATTCGTGAAAGGATTGTTCGACGGGGAATATACGTCCAGCAGCTGGCGCGCGACGAAGGAAACGACCTCCTCATGGTGCGGGCTGACGCCCGGCACGTCGTGGGTCAGATTGTGCCACCATTGTTGGGTCAGAAGGAAGGATTGCGACCAGATACCGAAGGGCTGCTTGCGCCAGGCCGGGTCTTGGAAGCGGTTGTCGCCAGGCAAAGGCTCGATACAGCTATCGGCTTCCTCCTGCCCCATCGTGGAGAGCAGATAGGTCGACAGCCGGCTGCTCTTGCGGAACGCCTTCTGTACCATTTCCAGCTGTTTGCCCGGGGCGGCCTGAAGGTGCAGCGCCCAATCCATATAGGCCAGCGCCAGAGAGGCTGGGGAAAGGCCGCCGGAATACCGGCTGATGAGGATGTCCCGCATCCGGTCCATGGCCTCGAAAGCGGCCTGGCGCGCGGCATCCGGATCAGATGGCAGCGGGCTGCTGCCGCCGTGAGAGGCTGGTTTGCTTCGAGGTGTATTGGGCATCGGGCTTCTGCTCCGGGCCGTTGGGCGGCTGTATCGGGACCCTTCCTATCAGGAAAACCTGCGCTTCTGCTTAATCGGCGGGTTGAAAGTCCATTGATTGTAAGACCTTGCGGTAACTCCGAAAATCAATTGTGCGCTGCAGCATGCACGCGCGTGCCTGCGCGTCAATTCGGACATGGTGAAGCTTTTGTCACCGGCGGCAGTGGCGCAGGCAGATCTAGTCGTCTTCCGGTGGCGGTGCGCCGCTGTTCATCCAGGCAAACAGCGGCTTCAGCGGGAAGATCCAGGCAATACCGGCCACCACATAGAATGCCAGCTCCGCCCAGCGCGGCCATGCCGAGGTCATGCCGCCAATGGTGGCGGCCAGAACAATATAAGCGAACAGATAGACCAGCAGGAGCAGGGCGGTGAGGGGCTTGCGCATGAATGCAGTCCTTTGTGCAGATGCGACCCCGCAGACCCTTGCCGTGCGGCATCCTCACGTCAATTAAAGCGCATGAGCGAAACCACAATCCCCCCTGCTGCTGCCATCTGGATCCGCCGCTGGCTGATTCTGGTGGGCCTGATGGTCTATGCGATGATCCTGATCGGCGGGGCGACACGCCTGACCGATTCCGGACTGTCGATTACAGAATGGGACCCGATCAAAGGGGCGATCCCGCCGCTTTCGGCGGACGCCTGGAACGAGGCATTCGCCAAATACAGGGATACGGCCGAATACCGTTACATCAATCACGGCATGTCGATGTCGGAGTTCCAGCACATCTTTTGGTGGGAGTGGGGGCATCGTTTCTTCGGGCGGATGGTCGGCCTCGTTGCCGTGCTGGGCATTGCCGTGTTCGCCGTTCGAAAGTGGCTGACGCGGCCACTTCTGTCGAAGCTTCTGGGCCTCGTCGTCCTGGGCGGGCTTCAGGGGGCAATCGGCTGGTGGATGGTGTCGAGCGGAATCGGCGAAACGACCCGGGTGGATGTCGCGCCTTATCGCCTGATGACGCACTTCATATTGGCGCTGCTCATCATCGCCATGGTCGCCTGGTTGTGGCTGGACCTCGGCAATCGTGAGCGCAGCCCGGCGTCCCGCGTCGTGCGGGTGACGGCGAAACTGCTTCTCTTGGCGGTGTTCGTGCAGATGGCGGCCGGTGCGCTGGTTGCGGGGCTGGACGCCGGACGCAGCTATAATGACTGGCCGCTGATGGCGGGCGAGCTGGTGCCGTCACACTATCTGGAGGGCGACCTCGGTATCCGCAGCCTGTTCGAAGGGCGCGCGGCAACGCAGTTCAATCACCGGATCATTGCCTATGCGATCTGGGCAGCGAGCCTCGTGGCGGCGTTTGTGTTCCGGAAAACCGCGCACGGGCGCAGCTTCATCGTCTTTGCCGGTCTGGTGAGCCTGCAGGCCATCTGGGGAATCATGACGCTGCTGCATGCCGCGCCGATGAACCTTGCCCTGCTGCATCAGGCGATCGGGGTTGTGGTGACGCTGGCGGCCGTCCGCCTTGCCTGGCTGACGGCGCGCCCGGATGCGCCGGCTTAGTTCGACCCGGTTTGCTCGTCCGGCAGCGTGATCGGGCTCGGGTCGACGAACACGACCTGGCTCTTGCCGGGTTCAACCTCGCCAGCCAGCGCAATCACGCCGCCCGGATAGCCGCCTGACATCATCCGGCCCATTGCGGCCATTGCGACGGGTTTCTCCGGGGCAAAGACGCTGAGGCCGTCGCGGATGTTCACGTCCGTCGTGGTCATGCCGAGATCGGTGGACAGTTTGAGGCCCGAATCCGGTTCCAGCGACAGAAGCGCAGAGACCTTGCCGCGGATCAGCGGCGCAGCCGCCATGGCCCGGGGCGAGGCGACCAGTGTATCGCTGGTGTAGGCACAGGAATGGATGGGGAAATCGGTGAATGTGGATTCGCCGCGTTCCCAGGCCAGTTCGCCATTGTTCTCCTTGACGATCCCGGCCTGCAGAACCCGATTGTCGCCGAGGGTCCAGAAAGCGAGCCGCATGATGCCTTCCGTTCCGGCCGGGCCGGAGCAGAGGCCTTCGATGAAGGTTTCGCCGTCGACCGACAGGTCCACCTGCGCCGGGGCGATCAGGCCGTCGCCGAAGACATAGGCTTTCACGGTGCCTTCGCGGTCAACGCCCGGAAATACGGTCAGCGTGCTCCCGCCGATATTGGTGGACTGGCCGCCCGCCAGCGCCTTGACGCGGAAATTGGTCGGTTCGCCGATCCGCTCGGCTTCCATATCGAAAAATTGCAGGCCGCCGCTCTCATAGGCGACCGCCAGAATACCTCGTGAACCACCTGAAAGAGCGATTGCGGAGACAGGTGATTCCAGTGTACGTGTCGCCCACACAGCCGGAAGCTCCACATCTGCAGTGATTGCAGAGGTTTCCGGGGGGGATTCTGACGCTTGTTCCGGCTTGCTGCAGGCCGCCGTGGCAAAAAGCAGGGCAAGACCAAGCCCTGCGTTGACAACGGTGGATGTGGCGCTTAAACGCCAGCGCTTGAATTCCATTCCATGAACTCCGAAAGCGAGAGGCTCTGAGTAGAGCGATGAAAACCTATAACGCACCCGTGGACGTCGAGAATAAGTGGGTCGTGATCGACGCGACTGATGTCGTTGTCGGACGTCTTGCTTCTTACGTCGCCAAGCGCCTGCGCGGCAAGCACCGGCCTGACTTTACTCCGCACATCGATACCGGCGACCATGTCGTTGTGATCAATGCGGAAAAGGCCAAATTCACCGGCAACAAGCTGACTGATAAGGTCTACTACCGCCACACCGGTTATCCGGGCGGCATCAAGTCGACCACGGCCGGCAAGATCCTTTCCGGCCGCTTCCCGGAGCGCGCCATCGAACTGGCCGTCAAGCGCATGCTGCCGAAAGAAAGCCCGCTGGCGCGTAAGCAGTTCTCGAAACTGCGCGTCTATGCCGGTGCCGAGCACCCGCACACGGCCCAGAGCCCCGAAACCGTCGACTTCGCGTCGATGAACCGCAAAAACGTCAAAACGGCCTGATCATTATGACCGATACTGCAAACTCCCTCCAGGACCTCGGCACCATGACTGGTGACGAAACCATCACCGCCGCTCCTGAGGAAACTCTCGTAGAACCGAAAATCGACGCTCAGGGCCGTGCTTACGGCACCGGCCGCCGCAAGGAAGCCGTCGCCCGCGTCTGGATCAAGCCGGGATCCGGCAAGATCACGATCAATGGCCGCGACCAGGAACAGTACTTTGCGCGCCCGGTGCTGCGCATGGTGATTGCCCAGCCGCTGATCGAAGCAGGCCGCGAGACCGAGTTTGACGTGATCGCCACCGTGAAAGGCTCCGGCCTCATGGGGCAGGCCGGCGCTGTGCGCCACGGCATTTCCCGCGCCCTTGTGAACTACGAGCCGGGCCTGCGCCGCGTGCTCAAGCCGTTCGGCTTCATGACCCGCGACCCGCGTGTCGTCGAGCGTAAGAAGTACGGTAAGGCGAAAGCCCGCCGTAGCTTCCAGTTCTCGAAGCGCTAAGCCGCATCCGGTTTATTCTTTTCGGGCGGGCGCTTCGGTGACGGAGCGCCCGCTTTTCTTTTGTCTTGCGTTTGCAAAGGGACGAGAACGCAATGCTGCCCAAAGTTTTCATTGATGGCGAAGCCGGTACGACCGGACTTCAGATTGCCGACCGCCTGCGGGGCCGGTCTGACCTGGAATTGATCTCGATCGATCCGGACAAGCGGAAGGACAATGACGAGCGCGCGCGCCTGATGAACATGGCCGACGCCGTGATTCTCTGCCTGCCGGACGAGGCGGCCCGCCTTGGCGTGTCGCTGGTGACCAGCCACAACACGGTGGTGATCGATGCGTCTTCTGCCCACCGGACGGCGTCCGGGTGGACCTATGGCTTTCCGGAAATGGACAAGACACAGCGGGCCGCCCTGCGGGCCTGCCGCCGGATTGCCAATCCGGGCTGTTACCCGACCGGCATGATTGCCCTGATGCGTCCGCTGACCGGAGCAGGCCTTGTGCCGGCATCGCTGCCGGTGACGGTGAGCGCGGTGTCCGGCTATTCGGGCGGGGGCAAGGCAATGATCGCCGAGTTCGAGGATGGTGGCACGCAGGACAATCACCGCATCTACGCCCTGACGCAGAAGCACAAGCACCTGCCGGAGATGAAGCGCTATGGGCGGCTGGATCATGCGCCCATGTTCCTGCCGTCGGTCGGGCGTTTTGCGCAGGGCATGCTGACCCAGATTGCCTTGCCGCTGTGGGCACTGCCGGGAAAGCCGAAACGTGCTGACCTGCATGCCGCGCTGGCAAAAGCCTATGAGGGGGAGGCCTTTGTAAAAGTGCCTTCGCTGGCGGAATGTGACGCGCTGACGGGGCTGGAGCCGGAAGCCTGCAACGGCACCAACCGGCTGGAACTATTCGTGTTCGGATCAGATGAGGAAGCCCGCCTCGTTGCGCGGCTCGACAATCTCGGCAAGGGGGCATCCGGCGCGGCCGTGCAGAACCTCAACATCGCGCTGGGGCTGGACGAACAGGCGGGACTCGAAGCCTAAAGCGGCAAGTCGATATCGGAGAGGCGCACTTTGGCGTAGTTGCCGGGTGCGGCGCCGAGGCCCATGTCTTTCGGCTGCTTTGCCTCGACCTTGCGGCCCGATTTCGGGCGCAGCCAGTCCCACCAGGTCGGCCACCAGGAGCCGGGGACTTCTTCGGCATTTTCCAGCCACTCGCCGCCCGTCTCAGCGAGGTCGGGGTTCAGCCAGTGCTGGTATTTCTTTGCGTCCGGGTGGTTCACGACACCGGCGATATGTCCGGACCCGGACAAGACGAATTGCGTGTCGCCGCCAAAGACCAGGGAAGTCCGGTAGACGCTCTCGAACGGGCAGATGTGATCGTCCTTGCTGGCCTGCACCATGACCGGGATCTTCACGTCTTTCAGGTTCACCGTTTCGCCCAGCACATCGAAGCTGCCCGTCGACAGGCGGTTCTCGTCATAACAGTCTTTCAGGTAGCGCTGGTGCACCTTGCCCGGAATGTTGGTCTGGTCGGCGTTCCAATAGAGCAGGTCGAACGGGCGGGGCGCCTTGCCCAGCATGTATTCGTCGATGACGTAGCGCCAGACGAGATCGATCGGGCGTAGCCAATTGAATGTCTCGTACATCATCGAGCCCGGCATCACACCGCCATTTTCTTCGATGATACCGTCGATATAACTGCGTCCCGGACCATCGGTGAAGACTCTCAGGTCGCCGGCGAGTTCGAAATCCGATTGCGAGGCAAAGAACGTGGCTGATTTGATCTTGTCGTATCCGGTCTTGGCCATGTGTCCGAGCGCCGATGACAACATCGTGCCGCCGATACAGTAGCCGACCGTGTTGACGCCAGTCGCGCCGGATGCCTGCATCGTCGCTTCAACCGCGGCGTAGGCGCCTTTCTGGACATAGTCGTCCCAGGTGTAGTCCTGCGTAACTTCGTCTGCCGAGCGCCACGACACCACGAAAACCGGGACACCCTTGTCGACCAGCCAGCGGATCATTGAGTTCTTTTCCTGGAGGTCCAGGATGTAGAACTTGTTGATCCATGGCGGGAAGATCAGCAGCGGGCGGGAATAGGTCTTTTCCTGAGTCGGTGCATAGTGGATCAGCTCGATCAGGTCGTTGCGGAAGACAACCTGGCCCGGTGCAGTCGCGATATTCTCGCCCAGCCTGAACGGCGTTTCATCGGTCTGGCTGATATACAGCTTGCCGCCGCCTTTCTTCACGTCCGCGCGGGCAAGGCGCAGGCCTTCCAGGACGCTCTGGCCGCCGGTTTCGAAGAAGGCGCGCAAAGCCGTCGGGTTTGAGCCGAGATAATTGGTTGGCGACAGCGTGTCGGTCAGGAGCTGGGTAAAGAACTTCGCGCGCAGCTGCAGGTTTTCCGGCAGGCCGGGGGCCTGGTCGGCCAGGCTGTTCATCCAGTTGGCATTCACTTCATAAGCTTTGCGGATAAAGCGGAAGCCCGGATTGCTAGCCCATTCGGGGTCGGAAAAGCGTTTGTCCTTGTCCTTCTCCGGCTTGCCGGAGATCGCCTCCATGGACATTTCCTGCCACAGCTTCATCCAGCTGGTCATTAGCTCGAGATTGGCGTTGAACATGGCGGCGGGATTGGTCGCGAAACTCCAGCCGACGGCACGGAATGCCTCGCCCACCCGCATCGGATCGCCTTGGGAGACCGTGCCCAGCGGGCCGGAGCCCATCATCACGTCAGCGAGCAAGCCCTGAGATTCGACGTTCGCCAACGCGAGCGTCGTCATCAGCACCTGCATACGCGCCGGATCCTGGCTCATCATCAGTTCAGCCAGGGGCGCGGGGGTCTCCTTGATTCGCTCGCTGCCACTCATTCGTACAAATTATGCCTGTTTTAGCTGTCCTTTACTATGCGCCCGAATATTTGTGATTTAGTGAGTTTCAGCATGAAAAACACGACGATTCCCCTTTTAAGCGTGTCGATTCTGCTCATTGCGGGCTGTTCGAACTCTTTTACCCGTGTTCGGGCGGCAATTGACCAGGCGCCAGACTGGTATGATGGCCGCCGCAAGGAAATCCGGGGAGAGGGCTATCCGAAGCTGGCTGAAGTGCAGGAAATCCCTGCCGACCAGCTTCCCGGCAAGACGCTGCCTGCCGCAGCCGCCCGTGTGGACATATTGCAGGCCTATTTTGACGCTAATGAACGAGCGGAGCCACCCGTGGATGTTGCCGGCCAGATGGCCGTGCTGCTGAAGCGGGTAGAAGCGGAATTCGCGGGGCTGCCCGCTGATCCCGATTTCCTGACGCAGGAAGAGATCGCTCAGATCGAAGCTGCGTTTAACGTTCCCAGAGTTACTGAAGGCCTCAAGGTCAGACGCAAATGAATACCGATTTTCACAAGATCCGCCGACTTCCCCCTTACGTTTTTGAGCAGGTAAACCGCACCAAGGCGGCCCTTCGCGCAGATGGGGCGGACATCATCGATCTCGGCATGGGCAACCCGGACATGCCGACCCCGAAGCACATTGTCGACAAGCTGTGCGAAACCGCCCGCCGGCCGGACGTAAACGGCTATTCCGCCTCACGCGGGATTCCGGGCCTCCGACGCGCGCTGACGGACTATTACAAGCGGCGCTTCGATGTGAAGCTGGACAAGGACCGGGAAGTGATCGTCACGCTCGGCTCCAAGGAGGGGTTTGCGAACCTCGCCCAGGCCATTTCGGCGCCGGGCGATGTGATCCTTGCGCCGGATCCATCCTATCCGCTGCACCATTTCGGCTTCATCATCGCCGGGGCTTCTATCCGCGGTGTACCAGCCCAGACGCCGGAACAGTACCTGTCGAACCTTGGCAAGGCCGTGCATTATTCCGTGCCGCCGCCAACGGCCATGGTGCTGTGCTATCCGTCCAACCCGACCGCTGCCGTCTGCGATCTCGACTTCTATAAAGAAGCCGTCAAGTTCGCGAAGAAGCATGAGATCTGGATCCTTTCGGATCTGGCCTACAACGAGATCTATTTCGACGAACCGACCCCCTCGATCCTGCAGGTCGATGGGGCGAAGGATATCGCGGTCGAGTTCACGACCATGTCGAAGACCTATTCCATGGCCGGCTGGCGCATGGGCTTCGTGGCCGGGAACGAGGCGCTGATTTCGGCGCTCGCCCGCGTGAAATCCTATCTCGATTATGGGGCTTACACGCCGATTCAGGTCGCTGCTGTGGCTGCGCTCGATGGACCGCAGGATTGCGTGGATGATATCCGCGCCATCTACAAGTCACGCCGCGACGTGCTGGTGGAGAGCTTCACCCGTGCCGGCTGGCCGGTGCCGAGCCCGGCAGCTTCCATGTTCGCATGGGCGCCGATCCCGGAACAGCTGAAGGACCTCGGCAGCCTGGAATTTGCCCTGCAGCTCATCAATGAGGCCCATGTTGCCGTCGCCCCCGGCGCCGGCTTCGGCGAGCATGGCGACGGCCATGTCCGTATCGCCCTCGTCGAAAATGAACAGCGCATCCGCCAGGCCGCCCGCAACATCCGGAAGTTCCTGGAGAAGCGCGGCGTGAAGGAAATCGGCGCAGTCGCTGCGGCCGAGTAGCCTTCAGGATCAGGCGTAACTGAACCCACCATTGTTGAGAACGACACGGCCGTCGCCGCCGACGGTCTGGAAGATGGCCGTGCCGTCCTCACCTTCGCCGGTCCAGATATTGATCGTCAGGGCCTCACCCGGCAGGACCGGCGACGAGAAACGGCCGTCCATCGCCTTGAAGCGGGCAGGATCATTGCCGCACAGCGATGCCAGCAGGGCACGCCCCGTGAACCCGTAGGTGCACAGGCCATGCAGGATGGGCTTCGGGAATCCGCCGACGTCAGAGAATTTCTTGTCTGAATGCAACGGGTTGCGATCGCCGCTGAGGCGGTAGAGCAGGGCCTGATCCGGGCGGGTCTGATAGGTGACGGCATGGTCAGGTGCCCGCTCCGGAGCGGCATTTGTCTTGTCCGATGGGCCTCTGTCACCGCCGAAACCGCCTTCGCCGACGATGAAGACAGATGAGGTCAGCTCGAACAGCGGCTTGCCATCTGCGGCGAGCGTCGCTTCAGCCTTTGTGGCGACCACGGCGCCTTTGCCTTTGTCATAGATGCCGGTGATCTCATCCACGATCGAAATTTCGCCTTCCACCGGGATCGGCCGATGCAGGCGAATGCCCTGTTCGCCATGCACCAGCATGCGGGGGTCATAGGTTCCTGCGTTCGACATGGCGCTCTTGCCGCCCTGGGCGTTGAACCCGGCCAGGACGCAGAAGGTGGGCAGGACTTTCTGGTCGACCCCCATCGTGTTCTCGGTCGTGAATTCCAGTTCAGAACCGACCGGGTCGGCGACACCGCACCCAACGCCAAGCGCATAGAGCAGCGCATCGCGTGAATCCCAGGCCCACGTCCGTGGTGTGCCTTTCGATCCAATGGCATCCTGATTGATCGGCATGGTTTCGCCCTCCCTCGTGAGTTTTGTCCGCGCATTAAGCACGCTGTTTGAAACCTCTGCAATGGCGCTGGTTTGCTCTGTCCCCCCCTTTCCCCGGCGCGCCAAACCAGCTAGGCACCAGCCCGGACATTGAGCAACAAATAGGGGGCCCTGTTGGGACCTTTGAAGATAGGGATCGCCGGGCTCGGCCATGTCGGCTGCGGCCTGATCGAACTGGTCGAGCGCCAGCAAAATTTACGCCTGCCGGGTGAAGTGAAGATCACCGGGGTCAGCGCGCGTAGCCAATCGCGTAACCGGCCGGTCGACATCAGCCCGTACCGCTGGTTCGACGACGCTGCGACGCTGGCCGAGGATCCTGACGTCGATGTGTTCGTGGAACTCATGGGGGGATCCGATGGTCCTGCGAAGTTCGCTGTCGAGACGGCCCTGAAAGCTGGGAAGCACGTTGTCACGGCAAACAAGGCGCTGATTGCCAAGCACGGCATGGCGCTGGCGCGCCTGGCTGAGGAGAAGCAGGTCGATCTGCTGTTCGAGGCAGCGGTTGCCGGGGGCATCCCGGTTGTTCGCGTCTTGCGAGACAGCCTCGCCGGCACCGAAGTCAAACGTATCACCGGCATCCTCAACGGCACGTGCAACTATCTCACCACGGTCATGCTGGAGCAGGGACGCGAGTATGATGACGTGCTCGCCGAGGCTCAGCGGCTCGGTTTTGCTGAGGCCGACCCAACGCTGGACGTGTCGGGCATGGATGCGGCGCACAAGGCTGCGATCCTGTCAGCCATTGCCTTCTCAGCGGATCTGGATTTTTCGAAGGTCAGCGTCTCCGGCATCGACAAGGTCAGCCTGCTCGATCTGCGCCTGGCTGACCGTCTTGGGTACCGTATCAAACTGATTGCCGAAGGTGTGCTGACCGATGACGGCGTCGTCTGCCGCGTTGAGCCGCTGGTCCTGCCGGCAAGCCATCCGCTGGCCCGCGTCAATGGCAGCCTGAACACTGTCCGGATCGAAGGCGACCCCGTTGGTGCGATCACGCTGACAGGCCCCGGCGCAGGTGCCGGCCCGACGGCAAGCGCAGTGATGGGGGATGTCGCGAAAATGTTCCGGCCCGCGATCCGGCCAGCTTTCGGCCGCGCCGCGCACCATACGGGCCGTCCGTTCGTGCAAGGCGCGCCGACGGAAGTGGCGCCTTTCTTCCTGCGTGTTTACCTGCCAGACCAGCCCGGCGCTCTTGCCGCCCTGACGGAAGCGCTCGCAAAAGAAGGCGTTTCGGTAGACAAGCTTTTGCAGGAATCGGGCGAAGAATCCGGCTCTGCACCTGTTGTCATTATTACTCATCGTTGCCCACGTGCGAACATGCAGGCCGCACTTGAGCGATTGGAAAAAATAGCCAAGCCGATTGACGCGCCTCGGCTAATTCGTATCGAAGCGGCAAGCTAATTGCTTACCGTCTAGGCGTAAGAGACAAGAATCCCGCGTTCGGAGATAAAAAAAGTATGAAAAACAGCGTTCTGACGCCCAGCCTGGCGGATGCCATGGTGCGCGTGACCGAAGAAGCAGCCATCGCTGCGTCGAAACTGGTCGGTCGAGGTGACGAAAAGAAAGCCGATGCGGCTGCCGTCGATGCCATGCGCACGGCGTTCAATCGGGTCGATTTCAAAGGTCGCGTCGTTATCGGCGAAGGCGAGCGTGACGAAGCTCCGATGCTCTATATCGGCGAGGAAGTCGGCACGGGAAACGGTCCTGAAATCGACATTGCCCTGGATCCGCTGGAAGGCACGACGTTGACCGCGAAGGCCATGGCCAATGCGTTGGCCGTGCTGGCAATTGCCCCAAAGGGTGGTCTGCTGTACGCGCCAGACACCTACATGGACAAGATCGCCATCGGCCCGGGATATCCGGAAGGCATTATCAGCCTCGATGCCAGCCCGGCAGAGAACATCACCGCGCTTGCCAAACATAAGGGCGTCGATGTCACGGATATGACTGCCTGTGTTCTGGATCGTCCTCGCCATGAAGACATCATCGAGAGCCTGCGCTCCGTTGGTGCTCGTGTGGCCCTGATCACGGATGGCGACGTTGCCGGCGTGATCGCCACGACCAATCCACACACCGGTATCGACCTTTACATGGGGTCTGGCGGCGCACCGGAAGGTGTCCTCGCGGCTGCGGCCCTCAAATGCGTCGGTGGCCAGATGTTCGGCCGCCTGGTCTTCCGTAATGATGACGAAAAGAAACGCGCCGCCCGCGTCGGGATCACCGATCTTGGCCGCACCTATGCCCTGAACGAGCTGGCCTCGTCCGACACGGTCTTCTGCGCCACCGGCGTGACGCAGGGCTCCATGTTGAGCGGTGTTCAGCATCGCGACGGCGGGGTTCACACCCACACGCTGGTCATGACGTCGACCGACGGCATGGTCCGCTACATCCGGTCCAACCGGAAGGCATAAGACCGGGGGCGTTTGCGCCCTCCCTGTGATAGGCTTCCGGGAATCAAGATTCCCGGAAGCCTCATGACAGCCACCGCTCAAAAAGCCGAAAACAATCGCCTGTTCGCTGTGGACCGCTCCGCAACCGGCCGGTTCTGGACGCTTGCGGATGCCGACGAGGCGCTGGTTCGCCGTCTTGCCCCGGCTGTTGGCGGATCAGACCTCCTGGCACGCCTCCTGGCCGAGCGTGGCGTGACCCCGGAAAGGGCGGATGCCTATCTCGCCCCAACCCTGCGCGAGTCATTTCCGAACCCGTCCAGTTTCGCCGATATGGACAAAGCCGCGGAAGTGGTATTCGACGCAATCCTTAAAAAACGACGCGTCACGGTCTTTGCCGACTATGACGTTGACGGCGGCACCAGCTCCGCAATCCTGGCGCGCTATTTCCGCGCCTGGGGGCAGGATCTCGGGCTCTATGTGCCAGATCGGCTGGAGGAGGGGTACGGCCCCTCACCGGAAGCTTTCCGGCACCTGAAGGAGACCGGATCGGACCTCGTCATTACGGTGGATTGCGGCGCCGCCGCTATCAGCGCGCTGGAAGAGGCCGAGCAGATCGGTCTCGACGTTGTCGTGATCGACCACCACCTCATGTCAGGACACAACCCACCAACGCTGGCGCTGGTGAACCCCAACCGGCCGGACGATACATCCGGGCAGGGGCACCTCGCCGCGGCGGGTGTTGTGTTTGTCTTCGTCGCTGCTCTGAACCGGCTGGCACGTCAGCGTGGTATCGCCCCGCCGGAGGGCTTGCCAGACATCATGGCGCAGCTCGACCTCGCGGCGCTCGGCACATTGTGCGATATGGCGCCGCTTCATGGCGTGAACCGTGCTTTCGTGCGTCAGGGGCTCGCCATGCTGTCACACGGCCAGAATGAGGGCCTGCGCGCTCTGGCGGAGGTCTCCGGCATCCAGAAGGTCGAGACGGTCTATCACGCGACGTTCATGCTGGGGCCGCGGCTGAATGCAGGCGGCCGCGTGGGAGATCCGTGGATCGCCGCGAAGCTGCTGGCAACTGACGACAGGGCCGAGGCCATCGCGCTGGCCGAGCAGCTCCATGGTCTGAATGAGGAACGCAAGGCCGTTGAGGCGTCAATTCTCGACCAAGCAATCATGCAGGCCGAGAAGGCATTGGAAAAGACCCCTGACCGGGGCGTCCTGATTGCCTCGGGCGAAGGGTGGCACCCGGGGGTCATCGGTATCGTTGCCGGCCGTCTGAAAGACCGGTTCCATCTGCCCAGTATCGTGATTGGCTGGGGCAAAGGCCTTGGCCCCGTCGCCAAGGGATCAGGCCGTTCGGTACCAGGCGTGAACATAGGCGATGCGATTGCTGCCGCTGCACGTGAGGGCGTCATCCTCTCGGGAGGCGGCCACGCCATGGCCGGCGGCCTCAGCCTGGAACCAACACAACTCAGCGCCTTTGATGACTGGATGGTCGCTCATATGGCGCAGTTTACCGCCGAGCGTGCCGCGGCACTGGAACTCGCCATCGACGCCATTCTGGCGCCCGGAGCAGCGACACCGGAACTTGTCGACCGGGTCGCGGAAATCGGTCCGTTCGGCGCTGGTGCGCCGGAACCCGTATTTGCCCTTCAGTCGGTCCAGATTTCCTACGCCCGGCAGGTCGGTGCCAATCACTGGAAATTCACAGCTGAAGACGCTTCAGGCCGTCTCGACTGCATTGCCTGGCGCGCTGTTGGCGCACCACTGGGCGAGGCGCTGCAACCTGGAAACCGCGTGCATCTGGCCGGGCGTCTCAAGGCGGATGAATGGAATGGCCGACGCCGCGTGCAACTGGACGTGATGGATGCGGCCAGTGCCTGAAATAATGTGCAGCAACCGTCACCAACATGGCTTGCGCAAGGCGCCGTCCCTCGCTATACGCCCATTTCTTCGAACCGGTGCGGTCCCTTCGTCTATCGGTTAGGACGCCAGGTTTTCAACCTGGAAAGAGGGGTTCGATTCCCCTAGGGACTGCCATTTTCTATCTCCTCGCATTTTTATCATGACATGTCCGGTTCCGGGCGCTGGCGGACACTGTTGATTCTGCGCGTGTCTGTGCATTGTCTGTTTCAGAGGCTGCACCGCCGGGCCGCTAAGGTGGGTGACATGTGTGACAGGGGCAGATCTAGCCACTAGAACGCCACCAATCGACATCAATTCGAGCGGATGGCCACGTGCTTCGACTGGAACTTCCCTGGACTGAGCCAGCCGAGCTCGCGCCCCGGCTGTATGGCTGGCCGGGGTTCGTTTGGTTGGACAGCGCCAGCTCAGGACATGGACAGGGGCGTTACTCCTATATTTCTGCCAACCCCATTTCCCGATTTCGCTGGGGCGACGGAGATTCTGCTGAGGAGTTCATCGGAGCTTTCCGGGCATGGCGAAATCGCTTCCGGGCCAGCGTGATCGCCGGCGGCGCGCCGTTCCAGGGCGGAGCGATCGGCTATATGAGCTATGATGCGGCAAAGATCTGGATGCAGGATTTCAGGTCGCGTCATCCAGATAGTGCTGACGATACGATCGAGTTCGCTCTGTACGACACTGTCATGGCGTTCGATCACCTTGAACGACGTCTGGTACTCTACTCGGCTGGTCTGCCTGGGCCGGACAAAGCGCCTGACGAGGCACTGGCGCAGCAACGCATCGAGGCCTTTTCGGAGGTTGCGGAGCATCAAGACGATCAGTCCACAGAAATAACTGAAAGTTCCACCGACTGGTCGCTCAGCTCAGACCAGGCTAAGTATGTTGATCACGTGGCTGCGGTGCGTGAA
The DNA here is from genome assembly GCF_000685235.1 of Hyphomonas adhaerens MHS-3. Classification (NCBI taxonomy): domain Bacteria; kingdom Pseudomonadati; phylum Pseudomonadota; class Alphaproteobacteria; order Hyphomonadales; family Hyphomonadaceae; genus Hyphomonas; species Hyphomonas adhaerens. Next base: position 66,443 of record NZ_ARYH01000004.1, on the reverse strand, counting down.
GCCATATTGGACGGAGAAATCTATCAGGCGAACATTGCAAGCCTGTGGGTCCGTAAAGCGCCATCGCAAACCGCGGCTTTTCATGATTACCTTGAACTGAGGAAGCAGACACAGGCGCCATTCTCCGCTTTTGGTACTTTTGCTGGCCGCACGCTCTCAAGTTTGTCACCTGAGCGTCTGGTGTCCATGACATCGGAAGGCAGTGTGCGCGCCGAACCCATCAAGGGAACGGCGCGCCGGTCAACGGACCCGGAACGGGATCGGGACATTGCCCGGGCACTTGCACGGTCAGAGAAGGATCGCGCCGAAAACATAATGATTGTCGATCTGTTGCGGAACGACCTCTCACGAGTATGTCAGCCGGAATCCGTCATTGTCAGCCGTCTTTGCGACTTGGAGAAATTGCCAAATCTTCATCACCTGGTTTCGACAATTGAGGGACAGCTTGCGCCAGCGTGCGATGTGCTGGACCTCCTTGGTGCGGTTTTTCCCGGCGGATCTGTGACGGGCGCTCCCAAACTTCGTGCGATGGAGATTATTGACGCGCTCGAGCCGGCTGCCCGGGGTGCCTTTTGCGGGTCATTCGGGTATCTCGGTTTTGATGATGCTTGCGATTTCAATATCATGATCCGAACGATCGATCACTTGCCGGATGGCGACAGGTATTGGTCGGGGGCGGGGCTGACGCTGCTCTCTGATGCTGAGGCGGAATGGGCGGAAGTCCAGCTCAAGGCAGAACGTATCCTGAGTTTGCAATCGCCTGTGGCGGCAGTCCAATGATCCTGGTACTGAATAACAGGGACAGTTTCGTGTTCAATCTGGCGCGGTGCCTGACGCTGGCTGGTGCCGATGTTGAAGTTGAGGATAGTGGCCGCATCACAATCAGCGACATCATCCGCCGGCGCCCGGAGGCGATTGTGATTTCGCCGGGGCCCTCAAGACCTGAACAGGCTGGCGTATCAATTGCGGCAGTTCAGACATTCGGGGCAGACTTGCCGATACTTGGTGTCTGTTTGGGGCATCAGGTCATTGCGGCGGCATATGGCGGCTCAGTCAGGCGGGCTCTGACGCCCTCACATGGCCGCATTGCCAATATTGCGCATCAGGGCAGGCATTTATTCAGGGAGCTTCCTTCTCCGCTTCCGGTCGGGCTCTACCACTCGCTCGCCGTTGATCTTGAGCAAAACGAGACGGGGCTGCAGGTGGACGCGACGGTGCCGGACGGAGAGATCATGGCCTTGTCTCATGTTGAGCACCCGGTCTTTGGAGTACAATTCCATCCGGAGTCGATCCTGACAGAGCAGGGGCAAGGTCTGCTTGGAAATTTCCTTCGTCAATACAGGTCTGTACCATGCCCTTGATCCGCCTCAGCCAGACCGTTTCATCGCGTGATACGGTGGTCCCGTTCGATATGACCGATCGGGGATTGCTTCTGGGCGACGGGGTGTTCGATACCTCCCTGGTGATCGACGGCCACATCGTTTTGCGCGCACAGCATTTTCTGCGCCTTCTCAAGGCTTGCAATGTCTTTGGTTTCGCTGTGAAGGAAGCGGAGCTGGAAGCCCTTGCAGACAGCGCGGTCCCGGATGGCGCAACAGGGGCGCTGCGTCTAACCGTAACACGCGGTCCGGGCGCGCGGGGTGTTGCCAGCACGGGAACCTCAAAGCCAACCTTACTGGCATCCTTCACACCGCAGCCGGTGAATTTTCCAGCACCGGCAGTCCGTCTCGGGCTCAGTTCCATTCTTCGCAATCCGACATCGCCTTTGTCCAGGTACAAGACCCTCTCCTACGGCGACACGGTCATGGCTCAGAGACAGGCGCGGCAGTCAGGGTATGACGACGCACTCTTCGTGACGCCAGGTGGCCGGATTGCCTGCAGTTCGGTTGCCAATGTCCTGGTCCGGTTCGGATCGCGCCTGATGACGCCTCCGCTGAAAGACGGCGTTATCGCGGGTGTGATGCGGGGATGGATACTTGAAAACGCTCATCGCGGCGGCTTTGAGGTTTCGGAAAATAGTCTGAGCCTTGAGGACCTGAAGCATGCAGACAACGTCTTCCTGACGAACAGCCTGCGCCTGATGCTGGCTGTCAGGAGCATCGATGATGTGGCCTTTGATCCGGTGCTGCCGCCAGCATTGACGGCGCTGATCGATCATCTCCTTCCCGATCTGCCGGGCCGGGACGCGGACTGAAAATCAAACCGTTGCTCTGCTGGGGCCGTATTGGAAGGAGCGGTGTCCCAAGACTGCCTTGGTTCTCCAGGGCTGGGCCCATATATGTTAAGTCAGGTAACGACTCACGCAGGAGCGCGTATGCAGCCGGTCATTTTCAAGGGATTTGCAGGAACTGCGCTGAAGGGCGATGCGTTCGGCTCACCGGATGATCCGGCGGTCCTGCTGATCCATGGCGGCGCACAGACACGCGCTGTGTGGGATGACGTTGCTGACGCTTTGGTAAGAGCCGGGCGTTACGTGATCCGCATAGACATGCGCGGCCATGGTGAAAGCGAATGGCCTGCAGATGGGCGCTATGATTTCGAGTCGTTTGTGGAAGACCTGCGCGCGGTACTCGCCCAAATGGCGTCCCGCCCGGTGGTCGTGGCGGCGTCACTTGGGGGCTGGGCTGCCACTGCGGCATTGGGTGAGGAGGGAGCGCATCTTGCGGCTGGGCTGGTGCTGATCGACTCCGTACCGGATATGGATTTTGACGCAGCGTGCCGTCAGGAGAATTTGCCCGGCGGCAAGCCGTGCTTTGATCCTGCGTTCACAGATACGTTCGATCCCGAAGCGGCGGTAGATCGCGTTTCCAGTGCAGCCGGTCAAATCAAGATGCCGGTCCTCTTCGTAAGGGGAGCGAAGAGCGAGCTTTCCGGGGCTGACGAAGCAAATCGTTTTCTGGGTCATTTCGAAAATGTCGAATATGCCGAGATCCGGGAGGCCGGTCAGATGGTCGCCGCGGAGCGGGCGGACATGTTCAGCGCCACATTGCTGGACTTCCTGGAGCGCAGGGTGCCTCGTTTCGCACCTGAGTATCGTCAGGGGTCTGACGCCAGAACACTGCGTGATGCGCTCGGCTGTTTTGCAACCGGTGTGACCGTCGTGACGACGCTCGACCAGGAGGGGCAACCAATTGGGTTGACCGCGAATTCATTCACATCGGTTTCGCTCGAACCGCCGCTTCTTTTGGTTTGCATCGCCAAATCGGCAGGTAGCCTGGCTGCCATGGAAGCGGCAGAGAACTTCGCTGTGAACGTGTTGCACATCGGCCAGCAACCAACTTCAAATCTGTTTGCAAAGTCAGGCGAAGACCGGTTTTCTGGCACGCCATGGAGCAGGGGGCACAATGGTGCGCCACTGCTTTCAGGGGCGTTGGCCAATTTTGAGTGCCGCCGCTTCGCCCTGCATGATGGGGGGGATCATGTCATCCTGATCGGTGAGGTGGTCCGCGCCCGATTTGAACCGCGACGCGACCCGTTGCTGTATTTCCGGGGCAAATACCGCCGTCTGCACTTTGCTTGATGTTCCGGGGCGAGGTTAGGTGTTGAAGAACGCTTTGACCTTTTCAATATCGTAGGGCCGCTCTGTCAGGTTCTCTTCATCCCACTCACTGCGCGGTTGGGCAAAGAAATCCCCGCCATAAACATGGATCGCCCCTGTTGGGCGTCCCAAAGGGTTTGTTACAGAGTGAATGATGTCCTTGCCGAGAGGAGCCACGTCCCCTTTGAGCAGAGTGCGTGCGCCAGCGGCTTCCACCCGTGACGAGTCGTCCTTTAGGCGGCGCCAGAAGATATTATCTTCCCTTCCGGTATAGATGCCGATGATCGCCCACATTTCGTGATTGTGCGGCATCAACGTCGCGTGGGCACCCCAGATCACATTCAGAACCGTTAGCGTATCCGACCTGTGAAGCACATCGATGCCCGCGCCCGCCGGTTCGCCCACAGCAGCTAGGACTGCATCGGGGTCATGGAAGGCCGCTTCCATCACTTCGAGCACAGTGCGGTGGGTCGGATCCGCGGATACGGCATCACGGCAGTCGGAAACAAAAGTACTGACGTCAAACATGGCTTTTTCTCCAGAGGAGAAAGTGTCCTACCGCTTGGGGGTTACGTCAATCCTGTGGAAGATCAATCCGGCGGGCGGCTTCGGCCAGAACCCGGGTAATGTCGATCGCATTGGTCTTGTGTGGCAGGGCGTTTGTGGTGATCACCTGGGCTGCGCCTGCCGCAATTAGCTGCTCATAGGCGTCCTCTGCAAAAATGCCGTGTACCGCGCAGCAAATGGGACGCGGCTGCCCATTCTCGCAAAGGGCGCGAACCAGCGTCGCCAGCGTTGTGCCGGAGGAGATGATGTCGTCCACGATAACTGGTGTATGAGAGCCGGCATCCACGCTGGCGGGCACATCTATCTTGACGTTCTTGTCACCCATTCGCGTTTTGCGGAATACGTCATATGGCGCATCGCAAGCCTCTGCGATGGCACGAACCCATTGCTCGCTTTCCTCGTCCGGGCCGTAGATGATTGGCTGCTCGATATGGGTCTTAATCCATCTGGCCACAGGCTCTGTCGCGTGGGCGAGTTCGCCGGGAATGGTGAACACATCATCCAGACTCGCAAGCCGGTGCAGATGCGGGTCCAGGGTTGTGACCCAGGACAAGTGGGCCGAAAGGAGCGCTCCAATATGCCGGGCACTGATGGACTCCCCGCGATTAAATGCAACGTCTTGCCTGAAATAAGGCATGTAAGGTGCGATCAGGCCAACCGATCTGGCACCGAGATCTTGTGCTGTCATCGCAGCGAACAGTAGCGGTACGAGCTTCGGGTCAGGTCGGTCAAGGCAATCGACCAACGCAATATGACGGCCATCCGGCGGCGTTAAAAAGCGGAGATAACTCTCCCCATCCGGAAACTTGTGAAACTCGATTTCTCCAATATCGGCACCCAGCTCATGAGCGAGGGGGGCGGCGAGGTGTCCCGTACCGGGAAGAAAATAGAGAAGGTAACGTGTCATCTGGTCAGCTCAATGATGTCTGGGTTGGATTTTACATAGTCGAGCACATAGGAAAGTTCGCCAATCGATTCCGTGTGCAATGTGTACAAAGGAGTGCCCTGCCGGACGGTGTCGCCAATGCGCACATGAAGGTCGAGACCGGCGGCCTTGTCGTCCGGCGCTCCGGCCAGTTTGGCGACGCGGGCAAGACGGTGATTGTCGATAGCGGCCACGCGTCCGCTGCGTGTCGCATTTACAGGGCGCTGGTATTTGGCGACGGGGGGATCGAATATTCCACCTTGCGCTTTGCAGATAGCGAGAAACTTTTCCCAGGCTCTGCCACTGTCCAGCGTCTCGGCCGCGCGCGCGATACCTTCTCCTTCAGGAACTTTACCGGTGAGTTCCAGTACCGCCCCTGCGAGACTGAGGGATTTATCCCTCAAGTCCTGCGGCGCATCCGGAGAACGCGACAGCACGGCGCGCACATCGCGGGCCTCCAGCGCCGGCCCGATGCCACGCCCAATGGGCTGAGATCCGTCGGTGACTTCGATACGCAGTTTCAGGTCGAAGGTCAGAGCGACCGTCCTGAACAGATCTGCAAGGTCCCTGGCCTGGCCACGATTACGTATCTTTGCAGTCGGGCCGACGGGAATATCAATCACGACATGCGTTGCACCCGCCGCAATCTTTTTGGAGAGAACCGAAGCGACCATGGAACCGGCGGAATCGAAGTTCAAAGCCCGTTCCACGCGGATGATCGCTGTGTCGGCGGGCGAAAAGTCGACGGCATCCCCCCAGATAAAGCAGCCGCCTTCCTTCTCTATCACCCGGCGCAGTTCATCCCGGTTCAGGTCCACGCGAGTCAGCGTTTCCATCGTGTCTGCAGTCCCGGCAGGCGAGGTGATCGCACGCGAGGATGTTTTCGGGATGAGGAGGCCATTGGCAGCGACAATCGACACGACGATCGGCGTCGTCCGGTTCGCAGGCAGGCCGCCCACACAGTGCTTGTCCGCCACCGGGGTTACGCCCCAGTCTATTCGCTCTCCCGTGTCGATCATGGCACGGGTCAGGGAAATCACCTCCCGTGTTGCAAGTGGCTTTGCAGCCGTTGCGGTAACGAAGGCCGTAAGATGGATATCCGAATAAGCCCCTCTCACGATGTCGCTGACGACGGCCCGGATCTGGTCATCGGTCAAGCCATCATCGAAAATGCGTTGTCGGACAAAAGACAAAGAGGCAAGCGGGGGTGCATGCGTAATGCGCACCAGAGCGCCATCTTCCAGGTCCAGCCGTTCCCAGGCCTGGTCGGTCAAGCCGACGGACCCGACAGGTAACCAATCTTCCGTGACTTGATACAGCGTCGCAATCACAGACTTGTCGCCATGAGTCACTGTGACCTGGCTGTGTGCGCTCATACCTTCCGATCGGCAGACCGGACAGTCGGCATGTACGAGGGCGATCAGCTCATGCTGCGTGAGCACCCCAAGGCGCCGAGCCCGCATCTGGTTGGCGGTGTCGTCTTTCATTTCAGCCGCACTGTCTCGCCTTGTTCAGGCACCTTGCAGGACCAATCAAGTTCTTCATTGATCCTGTGGCGCAACGTATCGGACGCCGTTGCTTCTCCATGCACAATGAAGGTTTCCTTGGGGGGCTCGCTGAAATTGCGGAGCCAGCGTAACAACTCGTCCGCATCTGCATGGGCGGACAGCATGTGAAGGTTCTGAACTTCTGCATTTACTTCAAAATAGCGGCCGTGAATTTTGACTTTTTGTACACCTGCCAACATGGCCGCACCACGCGTTCCACCCGCCTGGAATCCGGCAAAGAGGATCGTGTTCCTGGCATCTGGTGCGTAGGTCTTCAGATGGTGCAGGACACGCCCACCGGTCGCCATGCCAGACGCTGAGATAATGATCTTCGGCATCAGGTCAGTATCGAGTTTCCGGGACTCTTCGCTTTGGCGCGTATAAGTCGCCACATCACAGGCCGCGCGAGCCTCGTCCTGGGTCAGCTTGTGGGCTGCAGCGTGACGTACGAACAGCTCACTGACATTTATGGCCATCGGACTGTCCAGATAAACAGGCATTTGTGGAATGCGTCCGGCTGCGCGCAGGCGGCTGATATGGAACAGAAGAGACTGTGATCGCCCCACGGCGAAAGACGGGATAATGACCGTGCCGCCACGTTGGAAGGTGCGGTTGATGATCGCTTCGAGAATATCTTCCGGATCCGTCTGAGGGTGTACTGAGTCGCCGTAAGTGGATTCCACAAGGACATAGTCGGCTTCGGTAATCGGAGCTGGATCGTGCATGATGGGGTTGTTGTACCGGCCAAGGTCGCCAGAGAAGGCGATCTTGTTGTTGCCGGTATCCAACAGGATTGAAGATGCTCCGAGAATGTGTCCGGCTTCTATGAATGTCGCGCTGATACCTTCGCCAAGATCAACCCTGTCATTAAACCCATGCGTACGGAAATGTTTCAGGCAAGCCTCAGCATCAGCTTGTGTGTAGAGCGGCAATGCCGGGTGATGACGTGAAAAGCCTTCGCGGTTTGCCAGTTCTGCCTCATGTTCTTGGAGGTACCCGCTGTCCGGCAACAGGATGTTGCACAAGTCGCGCGTCGGTGTCGTCGCATGGATATGCCCTCGAAATCCTTTTCGCACCAGCAGTGGCAAATACCCCGAATGATCAATGTGAGCATGGGTCAAGACAACAGTGTCGATATCGGAAGGCGGGATAGGCAACGGCTTCCAGTTGCGGTTCCGCAGTTGCTTGAAGCCCTGGAACAGACCGCAATCGACCAGAATGTTGCGGTTATGGGTCTCGATAAGGTATTTTGAACCAGTTACAGTTCCGACGCCGCCGAGGAAGGTGATCTTGTCGGTCATGTTTGAGCCTTTTCATACTTCGGATGCCTGGCCATCAAAGGCGATACCGGGGTGTTTCACAAGCGGGTCATTCGTCGCCAGTACCGGTGGGGATTACGGATAGCCGCCAAAGGTGTATCGACGCTAAACCCATTCGTTTACGAGCCGGGAGGACGCATTGGAGCCACCCCAGAGTATTATGACGCTGGCGGCGAACCTTTTTGCTGCATTGGCGATTGGCTTGATTGTCGGGCTTGAGCGCGGCTGGAAAGAACGCGGTGATCCAACGGGGAGCCGTGTTGCGGGTTTTCGCACCTTCGGCCTGATTGGACTGGTGGGCGGTCTTGCTGCGTCGCTGGACCCAGGAAACGGGTTCGTGATTTCAGCAGGCGTTATCGGTCTTGCCCTATTACTGCGTCAGGGTTTTGAGGCGCACATCGATGAAACAAGAAATGTAAGCGCCACAACCATGATTGCGGCGCTCATTACCTTCAGCCTGGGAGCGGTTTCCGTAAAACTTTCGCCTTTGCTGGCAGGTGGCGGCGCCGTCGTGACAGCCTTCATTCTTTGGCTCCGCGAACCGATGCACGATTTGCTGAATCGGATTGACGCGAATGAAATGAGCGCATTTTTGCGTTTGCTGCTGATCTCCATTGTGGTTCTGCCAGCCATGCCGGATGTCGGGCTCGGACCCTACCAGGTTATCAATCCCCGCCACATCTGGTGGATGGTGGTATTGATCAGCGGTCTCGGGTTTATCGGCTATGTCAGTGTGAAGGCACTGGGCGAGCGTGCCGGGGTGGGATTGCTGGCGCTTGCAGGCGGACTTGCGTCCTCTACCGCGGCGACACTGTCGCTGTCTCAGTTGTCCAAAGCTGGAGGCCGGGCATCAGCTTATGCGGGTGGCGTCGCAATGGCATGGTCCGTTATGGTCATGCGTACAGTATTGATTGTTGCTGCCATCCGCCCGGCGCTGTTGCCGATGTTATGGTTGCCAATGGCCGCAATGCTCACGGCAACACTTCTGGTCGCTGGCGCCTTGCTATGGCGCCAGCCGTCCAAGACCGAAGCCAAGCTGGCATTGCCGAACCCTCTGGACCTGAAGTCTGCGATTGTGTTTGCGGCGGTTCTGACGCTTGCGCTCGTCCTGTCGCGTGTTGCACAGGCGGCCTGGGGCGAAAGTGGCGTTTTCGGCGTCGCCACAATTGCCGGGGCAGTGGATGCGGATGCGGTGACCCTTTCAATGGGACGGTTGAGCGCGGGAGAATTGTCAGATCAGGTGGCGGCCCGCGCAATTGTCATCGGCGTTGTGGTCAATACGCTTTTCAAAGTCGCCCTCGCGCTTGGGGTAGGGACGCAACGTTTCCGAAACATGGTCCTTATGACCGGTGCAATCACCATCTCGTCAGGTTTGCTTGCGGTGACAGCCGCGCTCTCGTTTGGCTGGCTCTGATACTTTCAGGTTCTGTTGATCAGCGCCTCAATCTCTGTGACCGTGCGATGAGCATGGTCGCCTGTTACAGTCTGTTCGATACGGCTCAACGTATGTTCGTTTAGTGATTGCCGCAGGGTTCCCATGGAACGCGGATCGGCTACCAGAACAAAGCGGCGCCCGGGTTCGGCAGTTGCCCAGCCGTCCATTTGTTTCGCCAGCGCGCCAATAAATCGCTTTTCTTCCTGTTCGTGCCAGTCTGTATTTTCTGCAGATGAGGTCTGCCCATCCGGGCTCTTGAACCGGCCTGGCTTGTCCGTTCCTTGCTCATGCGTGGGCGGATTGACGTGATCGTCGAAACTGACGATGCGCAGGTCCAGCCGGTCCGTATCTCCCTGGTTTTCGTAGACAACGTATTTGCCGCCATCGCAAACGACGACCCAATCTCCGTTTCTGAGGTGCATCACCAATCTCCCTGTTTGTTTCCTCCGGAGAGAAGAATACCGCAGGGTAGCTGAGATGACGATGCGTAACTTTCCGGACGGTGTATCAGCCGGATGTCGTAACGGCGCTGTCAATCGCACGGTTCGCTTTGGGAGCTGTGCGGATTTTCACTTTCGCGCCACGCTCCAGTTGGCGCGGCGGGTGAACAACGACACGGGTTCCTTCTGTAAGGCCACCGAGAATTTCCGCATAGGTTCGATTGGTGTGCCCCACCGAAACGCTACGCCATTCAGCCCGTCCCTTCGAGACAACAAAGACCGCCCAGCCATCGGCATCACGGAACAGGGCAGACATGGGAACAACCAACCGGTTTGTGCCTTCCCAAACAGCGATATTGGCGACGAAGCGGTAGCCATGGCCGAGATTTTGCCGCGCAGACGGATCATTCAGGTCCATGATGATATTCACGCGCTGCTCTTCAATGCCGAGGGCGGAAACCTTGGTGAAGCCGGCCGGCTCTACACGCCGTACCCGGCCAGGCAGAGGAGGGCCTCCCCAGTCCGTGAACATAACAGGATCTCCCGGCTTCACACGCACAGCCTCCTCGGAAAGAAAGTCGGCGACGCATTCCAATGAATTCAGGTCTCCAATTTCGACGATGGGCGTACCCTGTGCGATGGGGCCTTCGCTTTCACGGTCGACCGCCAGGATCTGGCCTGACAAAGGGGCGATAATGGTGACAGTGTCGCTACCGTTTTGGGTTTCACTGGGCATCAGAGCAGCGCGAGCCGCAGCCAGTTGCTGCCGCCGCACGCCAATCACGGCTTCGCTGGAGCGCAAGGCAAGGTAGCCTTCGCGTTCGGCCGCTTCGGCATTGTCGACGGCCTGCTGAGAGATGGTTGCAGACACAAGCAGCTTTTTCGCACGATCAAGATCACGTTTGAGACGGTTGTGTTCGGCGCGCAAGCGTTCGGCGTCGGCGCGCGCGGCGGTGAGGGCTGCTTCGGCGGAAGATACATTCGACTCGAGCTGCGCGGTCGTGCGCGCGGGCAGAAGCGGCGGTAGCAGGGGGCGGATCGTGGAGATAACAGTTTCGCCCACTTGCACCTGATCGCCGGGTTCGACGTCCACGCGGGACATCGTCCCATCAAGTGGCGCAGAAAGAACAAAGACGTCGCGGACTCTGGTCATGCCATCGTCCGAGACGGTGACGGTCATGTCATCCCTGGTGACGTAGGAGGCATCAATTTCCACGGCGCGCGGCGAGAAAGCCCATGCGAAGCCCAACAAGGTCAATACGGCAAGACCGATCCAAATTCGAATTCGGACTGATGGCATCTTTATTCCCTCGTCTTCAGTACCGCGATCAGGTCCAGCGACCGGACCCTCCGGACTACAAACAATGCTGCGATCGTTGATGACAACAGGACAATTAATGCCGCAATGCCAAGCGTTGATGCGTTCACGGTAACAGGAATCCGATAAAGTTCCGTTGCCATGGCTGTTGCAATCAGGTGGGCGAGAGCAACTCCGCCAATGCAACCCAGAGGGATTCCGATAAGGGCCACGATCGCCAGTTCGCCCAACAGGATGTATCCAACTTCATTGTTCGTGAAGCCCAATACGCGCAAGCTGGCCAGCTCCCGACCCCTTTCCGTCAGGCTTATGCGCGCGGCATTGTACACCACACCTGCGGCGATCGCTCCGCCGATCACGGCGTAGATCCCCATCATGATGTAGATCGTTTCCTGAAGGGTCTCTTCGAACGAGGCGATGGCTGCCGCGCGTAGCGAGACTCCTGCAATGCCGGGCCGCTCAATCACGCTGTCTTCGAATTCCTTCTGTCGTCGGGGGTCCAGTTTCAGGTAAGCGCCGGACACTGTGGGCGGTTGATCAAGCAGGGCGTTCATCGCCGTCAGGTCCATGAAAGCCGGTGTGCCGACCGCTTCATCGATGATTGCGGTGACTGGCAGATCGGCTACCGGGCGGGTAGCGTCCAGAATATGGGCAGTCACGGTATCTCCCGTCGTCACATCGAGCATGCCAGCCAGCTGAGAAGACAGGACTATCCCGGCGGATGGCATATCGACATACCGTCCGTCTGCAGACAGAACGCGCCTTAATTGTGCATCAGAAGGCAAGCCTGTGATGCTGACCCTTTCTGAGCGGTAGCCCGATACCAGTCGTGCTGGTACATCACGCACCCCTTCCGCTGTCATCACCCCGGGCAGGCGGGAAAGCTCTGAGACGGCTGCTTCGTTGCGGGCTTCGAAAAAAGTCACCGCAGCATCGTGTGCATTGGTTCGAAAGAACATCTGGTCCATCATGTCGTCGATGGCATCGAAGCTGAAGAGGGTGCCGATCAGCAGCGTTACGGCCGCCGCGATACCGAACAGGTTCGCCGCCGTGCGTGCAGGAAATCGGAAGATGTGACGCAGGATTAGCCGGGTCGGTTCGTCGAGCCAGCGCATCTGAAGAATGTAGCGGAGCCAACCCTGATGGTAATTGACGGGCGGAGCGGGTTGCATGGCTTCGGCGGGCGACAGTCTTGCCGCGCCGAGCGATGCGCTCATTGAGCCGGCAATGGCTGACCCGAGTGCGGCAATGGCTCCGGCGACCAATGCAAATCCGTCCACGCGCCATGTGAGGTCCGGAATGCGGAATGTCTCTGCATACAAATTAGTGATGAGATTTTGGAGGACAAAGCCGAGGGCGAAGCCTGCAATCACTCCTCCCGCCGTGATGGCGATCGCGAATTTCAGATAGTGCCACGTTATTTCGCTGCGAGAATAGCCGAATGCCTTGATCAGGCCGATTTGCTGGCGCTCTGTCTGAATTAATCGGTTCAGGATGGAATGTATCAGGACAGCTGAGACGATCAGGAAAACGGCGGGAATGATCTGCGCCATTGTTTTCAGCTGGTTCATTTCGGAATCGACGAACGCATTCGACAATTGGTCTGAACGGTCAAAGGCGCCGGTTCCCCCATATGGGGCCAGCACGTCATCCGCCAGGTCAATAACAGTGTCGGTGTCGGTCCCGGGCGCGACAGTCAAGCTGACATTGTTGAAGGCCCCGTCCAGATCGAAGGCGGCTTCCATTGCACGGCGGCGCATCCAGAAGATACCGAATAAACGGTCGTCCGGCAGTAGCGTGCCTGGGCCGAGTGCGTAGATGAATTCCGGACTGTCGCCGATGCCGACAATGGTAAGAGATCTGAGGCGTCCATTCATCACCGCTTCAATGGCGTCCCCGGTGTCCAGACGATTGGCCTCAGCGAAGGCGTTGGAGATGATGATCTCATCGGGCGAACGCGGTTCCGGATAACGTCCCTGAAAAAGGACAATGCGGTTCAGAATGCTTTCGCCTTCATCCGGCAGAGACACAATCTGCGCATTGGCGGGTTCTTCGACGTTCTGGATACGAAGAATAACAAGCCGGACGATGCGTGTTTCTACCGTCTGCACGCCACTGATCTCGTGCAGCCGCGATGCGATGTTTTCCGGAGCGCGGCGGACAGATGCGAAGACGTCGGCGAAGCGATAGCGTTCATAGTAAGCGTCGCGGCTGGCGCTCAGGGTGCTGAGCGTGCCGAGCGCCATCACCATGATTGCGACGCCACAGGCCACGATAATGCCGACAGCGATTACTTGCCCGCGCATATGCCAGATGTCGCGGAGCAATTTGATATCGAGAGGCGAAAGGCCCTTCACCACGATATCTCCGCAGGCTTGAGACGCCGATTGGGTTTTGTTTCTTCGATGATTTCTCCGTCCTGCATGCGCAAAACCCGGTCAGCAATGTCGCCGATACCAACATTGTGGGTGATAATGAGCATGGTTGTGGAGAGTTCCCGGTTTACACGGTCCAGTGCTTCGAGCACGTGAATGCCGGTTGCGCTGTCCAACGCGCCGGTTGGCTCGTCGCAGAACAGGATCTGTGGTCGCTTGGCGATGGCGCGGGCAACGGCGACGCGTTGCTGTTCCCCGCCGGACAGCTGCGCCGGGAAATGTTTTACGCGCTCTCCCAGGCCCACAAGCTCAAGCGCTTCATCCGGTTTCATTGGATGGTTGGCGATCTCGGTAACCAGCGAAACATTTTCGCGCGCTGTCAGGCCGGCAACGAGATTGTAGAATTGAAATACAAAACCAACAGATCTCCGGCGGTAGCGTGTAAGCTCTGCGTCGTTTGCGTGGGTCAGGTCTTTACCTTCGAACTGCAGCGAACCAGAAGTGGCCCGGTCCAGGCCGCCGAGGATGTTCAGCAGGGTCGACTTGCCGCTTCCCGAATGACCGAGCAGCACAACCAGTTCTCCGCGCGCCAGGGTAATATCCACTCCGCGCAACGCCCGGACGGCCACTTCACCTGTCATGAAGGTGCGTTCCAAGCCTTTGCCTTCCAATAAAATATCCGGTTCGGCAGGCGGTTGGCGAGTATTTACGGTAGTGGTCATAAAAGAAATTCCACCCTAACGCGTCGTTTATAACCAATAGTTCCAGGAATTTCTGCTACGTAGGGACGCGTATTGAAACAGAAGTTTTTCCGCTATGGTGTGTTACCAGATCGGTTTTACCAGAAATGGAGATTTCAAGTGAAAATCAAGGATATCAGCGTCTGCATGGCCTCACCCGATGGTGACAAGGCGGCTTACGATTTTGCTCAGGCGCTTGCCTCGGCCAATAATGCACATCTGAGTTGCGCGGCGTTCACGGTACTGCCGCCAATGATCCTTGGTTATGGAGATGGGTCAGCGGGTGAAGTTTATGCGTCCATTGTTCAGCAGACGCGGGACACCATGTCCGGTGCCTGGGCGAAGTTCGAGGAACGTTTGAACACTCAGGACCCGCCTGTGGAAATGCGCCGCATTGAGGCGTTCCCAAACCGGGTTGAGGCGTTGTCAGCGATGAATGCACGCCATGCAGATATTGTTGTTGTCCGGGCTCCGGGAAAATCCGATGAGCAGCCTCATGCCGACATGCTGGAGGGCGTTTTGCTTGGTGGCGGCCGGCCCGTACTGATTGTGCCGGAAGGGTGGACCGGAACGACAGTCGGGAAACGCGCCATGATCGCATGGGATGCAAGCCGCGAAGCAACCCGGGCCATGCATGACAGTCTCTTGTTGATGCAGGATGACGCAAAAGTCTGCGTTACGACGGTGGACGCGAAGCCGGGAGATACCGGCCACGGTGCCGGTCCGGCATGGGATATCGGTGCACACCTCGCGCGGCATGTCGCTGATGTGGAAGTCAGGAATGAGGACAGCATCGGACGTTCTACCGCCGAGGCGCTCATGGATGTCGCAACCTCTTTCGACGCGGACCTGATCGTTATGGGGGGGTATCGCCACTCCCGCTTGCAACAGGCATTCCTGCCGGGTGTAACACGCACTCTTCTCAGCGAGGCAAAAGTGCCTCTGCTGTTGTCGCACTGACGGGGGATCGGATGAAGAAAGTCATTCAGGGTGATCGCGCCTTTGACCTGACCATAGACCCGGAAGTCGCTTATCGGATCGCTGTACTTGCCCAGTCCTATCAAGGAGAGGGCATCATGCCGATGGAAGAGGACGATGTGGTCGATAGCGATATCGGGGACGATCCGATAACGGATGTTGAGGCCATCGCCGATGAGGCGGAGAACCCTCACGAGGACGTTTCGGACGATGAGCTGGAAGGGTTGATCCGCGGCCTCAATGTCGATGCAAAGCATGATCTGCTTGCCCTGATATGGGTCGGACGGGGTGACTATGAGGCCCGAGATTGGGCTTCGGCGCGCCGCGCTGCCCGCGAGGCTGAACCTTTTGATGTGACCGACTATCTGGAAGAATTGCAGATGGGGAGCGACTACATCGAGAATGCACTGGAATCTCTTGGCTATTCGCCACCGGATGAGTTGTCCTGAGATCGCGAGAGGAGGCCGGCAGTTGTGAATTCATTGCCGCCTCCGAATTCGCCTGCGCCGGTGTCAGAAAACATATGGCGCAGGAAATACCGGTTCGGGAGTGAAACCGGTGTTGAAGAGACATGGGAGCGCGTGGCGAAAGCCGTCGCAGCGGCCGAGCCTGTGGACCAGGACGTCTGGGCAAGCCGGTTTCATGAACTCTTGTCCGATTATCGGTTCTTACCAGGAGGGCGGATTCTCGCGAATGCCGGAACGGAGCGGAATGCAACGCTGCTGAACTGCTTCGTTATGGGGCGATTGGATGACTCTATTGACGGCCTGTTTGACGCCCTGAAGGAAAGCGCGATTACATTGCAGGCTGGGGGTGGGATCGGTCTTGATTTTTCACCGGTCCGGCCCGCAGGCGCCGCGGCGGTGCGCACAGGCAACATCGCCAGCGGCCCGGTTTCTTTCATGCATCTCTGGGATGCAATGTGCGAGACAATGACTGCCGACCGGGCCCGTCGCGGCGCCATGATGGCCGTTCTGCGTTGCGATCATCCGGATATCGAAACTTTCATCGACGCTAAAATTCAGACGGGCGCATTGTCCCGCTTCAATTTGTCTGTGCTTGTGACTGACAAGTTTATCCGGGCTGTCGATGCCGACTCGGATTGGCCGCTTGTTATTGAGGGCCAGGTGATCCGTGTTCTGAAGGCACGAACACTGTGGATGAAAATTCTGCGCTCTGCCTTTGATACGGGAGAGCCTGGAATCCTGTTCATCGACCGTATCAATCAAGAGAATAATCTTGGTTATACGGAATCGATTCACGCGAGCAATCCATGTGGGGAGGTGCCGTTGCCACCCTATGGGGCGTGTGATCTTGGCTCACTCAATCTGACGCATTTTGTTCGCCAGCCGCTTACGCCCGACGCGACGTTTGATTTTAACGAGGTGGCCAACGCCGCGCGGTTGGGTGTGCGCTTCCTGGATAATGTTCTGGATGTTTCTCACTACCCATTGGATGTGCAGGCGCAGCAAGCTCACGAGAGCCGACGTATTGGGCTCGGCATCACCGGACTTGCCGATGCGTTGATCATGTTGGGGCTGGCCTATGACAGCAATGACGGACGTGAGTTCACTGCGCGCGTTCTCGGTACAATGCGGAACGCTGCCTATGAAGCATCTGTTGAACTGGCAGATGAGAAGGGCAGTTTCCCTTTGTTCGAAAAGGACGCATTCCTGGATCGTCCATTTACGAGGCGTCTTCCGGAAGAATTGAGACGTGCAATCCGCAAGAAGGGAATCCGCAACAGCCATCTGATGGCGGTTGCCCCGACCGGATCGATCAGTCTCCTCGCCGGAAATGTTTCTGCAGGCATAGAGCCTGTCTTTGCGTCTAATGTCAGTCGCCGCATGCGAAGATCCGATGGCGGGTATGATGTGGTCGACATAGAGGATTTCGCTTGCCGCTTCTGGCGGGAAACGGGCGGAGAAGGATTACCGCCAGCGTTCGTGACAGCAGGCGGTTTATCGCCTGAAGCCCATCTCGCCATGCAAGCAACCGCGCAGGACTTCATCGACAATGCCATCTCAAAGACGATCAACGCAAACGCCGACATAGCTTTCGAAACATTCGCGAATGTATACCGAAGGGCTTACGATTTGGGTCTCAAGGGTTGTACGGTTTATCGTCAGGGCAGCCGGGGGGAAGATGTTCTCACGACCGTGACGGAAGGCGCCAAGTGTATGTCGGATACATGCTGACCCGCGAGGTCTTTCCTGGGTGTAATGTTGCAACGCTAGGCGTTCTCCCGCAGCGCGACTAGAATGGTGCCTCTGACTGAAAGGGATTCACATGCTTGTGCGACGTAATGGACTTCTCGCTTCCGGCCTCATGACAGGTCTGATCATGCTTGCGGCGTGTAACTCAACGTCTGTCCCCGATGCCGACGATTCTGTGTCTGTCGCACCTACAGCGGAGGAAGATGGCGAAGAGTTTGCCTATGACAGTAAGGTGAAGGTCGGCAAATTGATTGCGGAAACTCGCTGTTCCACTTGTCATGCGATCGGCCCGACCGGGAGCAGTCCGCATCAGGACGCCAAACCTTTCCGGCAATTGTCCGAGAATTATCCGGTCCGGAATCTTGAGGAAGCGCTGGCGGAAGGGATCGTCGTCGGTCACCCGGACATGCCCATGTTCGTACTGAGCCCGTATGAAATCGACGCGCTGATCACTTATCTGGAGAGCATCCAGGAGCCACACCCAGCCTGAGCCTTGATGCTAGTCACTGCGCGTCGGATCATTAGTCGTTTCTGTCGAAAGATCCGGGTCCAAGGTGACGCCCGTGACCTGGCGCTCCAGCATCCGTACGATCGGTGGTGGCCAGCTGCCCTGGTGCAGCGTGTGGAGGATGATGAGGTTGTCCCTGTCGGCATGCGTACGGCGTTCATTGTGCAGGACATAATCCATCCAGCGGCCGAACCTGTATTTCTCGATCCAGACATCGGGATCACTCAAATCCCGGACCAATGCCCAATTGCGGGCCCCGTCACGTAAGCGCACCCGGCGGCTTTCATTCATGGCCGCCAGGAACCGCGGCACATCTTCTTCAAGTATGCGATAGTGCACTGCTATGTGGACCGGTCCCGCTCGGGGTTCGATCGGCAACTCGACATCTGGGACTTTCCAGCGACCGACCAGTTCCAGATTGAGGTCCTGTACTTCCGGCAGGCGAAGGAAGAAGCCCATGACAAGGCCTATGACCTGGACGCCCGCCATGATCAGGATTGCTTCTGCTATCCCATGCTGTTCCGCGAGCCAGCCACTCATCCAGCTTCCGCCCGCCATCGTCCCGAACACGCACATCTGGTAGAGCGACAGCGCCCGGCCAACGACCCAACGGGGCGCGGACATCTGAACCGTGACATTCATCGTTGCCATGGTCAGCAGCCAGCCCCATCCAAACACGATGAGTCCGCCCACGGTCAGGGCGAGCCATGGACTGAGTGCAATGACAATAGCCCCTGCAATCATGGCGATGACAGTCAGGCGGGTGGTGGCCTCGTTTGTCAGGCGTGCGCGCACAGGCCGGTTCGACAAGGCGCCGGCCACTGCGCCGATACCGAAGGAGCCTGACAGGATTCCGAAGGTCACTGCGCTGCCGCCAACAAGATGACTGGCCACCAGAGGCAGCAGCGAGGGGACACTGGCTGCAGCAAACCCGAACAAGGCCGAACGGAACAAGACACGCCGGATGGGAGGGGACAGCACGACATATCGCACGCCGGCAGTCATTGCGGTTCCCAGGTCTTCGCGAAGGGATGGCCTGGTCGGCTTTTCGGGACGCCAGCTGAACAGGACCCAAATGATCCCAAGATAGCTGAAGGCGTTGACTGTAAATGCCGCGGCCGATCCGAATGCTGCGACGATTGCGCCGCCAAGCGCCGGACCTGCGGTGCGGGCCATGTTGAAGCCCATGGAGTTCATTGCGACGGCGCCGGCAATTGTACCGCGGGGAACGATGTCGCCGACGGTTGCCTGCCATGACGGCGCGTTCATGGCCGTTCCGCAGCCGATCAGGAAGGTGAAGCCAAGCAATGCCCAGGGCGTCAGGTGCCCGAACCAGGCAAAGGCGCAGAGTGTAATGGACAAGACGAACATCCAGCTCTGGCAAACAAGCATGACAAGGCGGCGGGGATAATTGTCCGCGATCGCGCCGGAAAGCAGCGCCAGGATCATGATGGGCAGGGTCACCGATGCCTGCACGAGGGCGATCTGTGTCTTCGTGCCGCCCAGCTCGACCATCAGCCAGGCTGCGCCGACACTTTGGATCAGGCTGCCAAACTGCGAGGCCACATTTGCTACCCAGATCCGCCGATAAAGCGGGATGGAAAAGGGCGGCGGGGCGGAATTGTCTGGCATGATGTCCTGTAGTGAGTCTCGGCAGGCAATCGTGGAAGTGAATTCGGCGGGGTTCAAGGCTTCGTTTTCACGGTGTGCCGATCCGGGCAAGCCTCACGCCCCGTCCATTGCTGTGTAATACGCCTGCCAGCATTTCCGGCCGACATTGTTGTAATGGACCATTGTCTCCACCATCCGCAGGAATGCGTCTTGGTTGCCGAGTTCGGGTGGTAGAAGGGGATCGAAATTGATGGTGCGGATCACGGCCTGGCCGATCAGCAGTGATTCCCGCGCGGCCTGGTCACAGGGCAGGCTGGCCAGCCGTTCCAGGCTTTTCATCATGGCATCATTGGCTTCCGCATAGGTGTGAGCCAATTCGTCTGTCGACCAGAGGGATTCCCAGCGACCGCCTTCCGGAAGGGCCCGATCACTGACGCGCAGCAGAGAGATGCCATCGTCCGCCCCGATGCCAATCAGGTCTGCGCGATGGTCTTCAAGCCCGCGTGCCAGATTGGCTGGCCGAACCCAAAAGCCGGCGTCTGTCTCTTTGTAGCCGGACAGTGCGAGCGACCGCTCGCGTAATCGCAGCTGTTTGCGGTCAGTACGTCCAAGGTGCCCGGTCAGTGCAACCAGCCAGTCGCCGTTCCATGGAACGATCCGGCTTGCGACATCTTTCCAGCCTTGCACACGTCTGGTCAGCGCCTTCGATTTTGGTCCCGGCTTGTAGACGCCCCGGTCCGGGCTTTCCAGCAGGCCATCTTTCAGAAGACGGGTCACGGCCACGCGCAAAGTTGCCGGCTCGATGTCGAAAAGTGCTGCAGCGCTGATAAGGCGGCTGATCGATTGCGGCGCCGTGAACGCGCTGCTCATCAATGACAAGACCAGCGCACGAGGCGACACGTCTTTCGGATCGAGAGGTTTAAAATAATACACAGATTGACTCATACTGCTAAAGTGCGTAATATTCGTTAAAAGAGTTCAATGGGAGAAAACTGCCGTGGCGAACCAGCTCAAACTATCTGATGTGCTGACAAAAGACGAGTTGCGCGAATTGCGCCAGAAGTCTGACTTGAGGGCGTTTGCCACACTGAGCTGGAACTGGGCCCTGATCGCTGCGGCGTTTGCTGTGGCGATCATTTGGCCAAACCCACTGACCATCCTGGCGGGGATAATCATTCTGGGTGGACGCCAGTTGGGTCTTGGCATCATCAATCATGATTGTGCTCACCACGCTTTCTTCAAGAACCCGAAGGTGGACGAATTTGTTGGTCACTTTGTCGTTGGGGCGCCGATGAACATCTCGCTGCCGGCCTATCGGGCCTATCATCTCAAACATCACAAATATGCCGGCACGCCGGATGACCCGGATATCGTGTTTGTGAAGAATTACCCGGTCTCGAAGGACAGCCTTCGCCGCAAGTTCGTGCGTGATTTCACTGGACGTACCGGCATCCGCGACACGATTCGGAAAATCCGGAATTTCAAACTCTCGCGCAATTGGCCGTGGCTTTCATTCCACATCCTGCTGTTGGGGACGCTGACGCTGGCCGGAGCGCCGTGGGCATACCTGATGTGGTGGGCTGCGGAACTCTTTGTTTATCCGGCCATCGTGCGTCTGCGCCAGATTGGCGAACACGGCACCGCCAAGGACCGTACTCAACTGGATCCGCGTCTCAATACCGGTACCACGACGGCCCCGTTCTGGCAGAGGGTGCTGATCGCTCCGAATGATGTGAACTATCATCTGGAGCATCACATGTTCGCTTCCATCCCGCCTTACCGGTTGAAACGTTTGCACCAGTTGCTGGCTTCTCGCGGCTATTATGATGGCTTTGAATGTATCTCAAAGGACTATGTCGATGTCATCCGCCGTGCCGTGCGACCGGACGATAAACCGGCTATGGTGCCTGCAGAATAGGTCGACTTATTCGGCGCTGCTTTCCGGATCACGAACCTGTACCAAGCCGTTCGACACCATGGTCATGACGATTTCATTGTCCTGATTGTAGACTGTTTGCTCTGTCTTCGTCAGGCCCATGTCCGGGCGGCTTTTCATGCGGCGCTTGCCGATGAGTTTCGATTCCACGCGCAATGTGTCGCCCGGATAAACGGGTTTGCGCCAGCGCAGTTCGTCCACACCCGGTGAGCCGAGTGAGGCGGTTGGTTCCTGCGTGCTCCATCCTTCGACCATCATTCGCATGACCATTGCTGCAGTGTGCCAGCCGGATGCAGACAGGCGGCCGAAATGGGTCTTCGCCGCTGCGTCGTCATCCAGGTGAAACGGCTGAGGGTCGTATTTTCCTGCAAAGTCGATGACTTCTTCTCGTGTGACCTCGTAGGTCAGTTCAGATTTTGTGAGCGTGCCAATCACCAGGTCTTCATAATACCGCATGAGCAGGTCCTTGATCCCAAAAGAAAGCCGCGCCTGATTGGCGCGGCTCGCGTTACGTCAGGCAAGGATGCCAAGCAGTGACTCCGGCCGCTCCCTGAACGGAAGCGTCCGGAGCCAGATAAGCTTAGCGCCCGCCCATGTGTGGCAGTTCCGTCGTGACCTGGACAGCTGAAGCTGTTGTCAGCGGATTCTTGGCAGGAGCATGGTGGAACGCTGTCCACAGCATCAGGCTGGAGGTGCACAGCAGGTAGATGCCGAGCGCCTTTTTCAGCTTTGCGGAATCCAGGCTGTGGGCCAGTGCCGCGCCGATTGGTGCCGTGATCATGCTCATCGAGATGATTGCCAGCATTGCGACAACGTTCACATAGCCGACCGAACCGAAGGGCAGGCCGGTCTCGCCGAGGCCGCTGATAATCGAACCGATGGTTCCGGGTACGGCGATGATCGTCCCGAAGCCTGCCGCCGTCGCGATGGCCCGGTGCACCGGCTGGCCGGACAGAGTCATGATCAGAATGGCCGGTGTTCCGCCGCCGATACCCAGCAGGGTGCAGAACCCGCCGAGGAAACTGCCAAGCCCACCGCGGGCCATGCCTTTCGGCATCTGATCTGACACGGTCCGCTTGGACAGGATCGGAAACAGGAAGTGCCAGGCCATGATGAACACGCCGACCCCGAAGATGATCTTCAGCGATTTACCGTCCAGGAAGCGGGCGACACTGAGGCCCAGCACGACGCCGAGGACAACCCAGGGCGCCCATTGTTTGAGGATATTGAAATCCACAGCCCCTCGCTTTGCGTGTGCCTGCACGGACCGGAGCGAGGTGAAAATGATCGTGGCCAGCGAGGTGCCGATGGCCACGTGCATGATTTTGTCCTCAGACATCGGTTGCCCCGTTGTCGACAGGATGGTGAAGACCGCTGCGAGAGCCGGCACGACGACAAAGCCGCCGCCGATTCCGAACAGTCCCGCCAGGAGGC
Source organism: Hyphomonas adhaerens MHS-3 (assembly GCF_000685235.1). Classification (NCBI taxonomy): domain Bacteria; kingdom Pseudomonadati; phylum Pseudomonadota; class Alphaproteobacteria; order Hyphomonadales; family Hyphomonadaceae; genus Hyphomonas; species Hyphomonas adhaerens. The sequence continues at coordinate 43,556 of NZ_ARYH01000004.1, read as the reverse complement.
CGGCGAAAGCACCGGCAACCAGCATGGAGAGAATTAGTGGTAGAGCATCAGCTAACATTGGTTTTACTCGGTGATGTTTGTGAAGTCATTTTGCTGTCCGGCACGATCAGAAGCGGACCGTGAGGGTTGCCTGGAACGTGCGTGGGTTCAGTGGACGGAAATAGGCGGAGCCGGCAAAGACAAAGGCCGTCGTCACTTCCTCGTCGAGCAGGTTGTCGACGTTGAACCGCAGGCTGACATTTTCCGGCACACCGAAATCGTTCGGGCCACCTAGGTCCAGGTAACCGCTCAGCACGGCGTAGCTGTCCATTTTGTAGCCCTCGGTATAATCGGCATAACGTTTGCCGGTGTATTTGCCGGAGATGTTGGCAACCATCCATTCGGTCGGTTCGTAAGTTACGCCGCCGGTGAACAGCCATTCCGGACTGTCGGCCAGGATAAAGCCGCTTTCATCTTCGGCGTGGTTGTATGTCAGATTGCCGTCCAGGTAGACCTTGTCGTCAAGGAATGCTGGCTGATAGACGCCTGAAAGTTCGAAGCCGTAAGCCTCGGTCTTGCCGGCGTTGATGTAGAAGGCTTCTGGCTGTTGGGTAGCCGGGTTGATGACGCTGCCAGCCACAAGACGGTTGTCGAAGCTGGTGAAGAACAGCGCGGCAGAGCCATAGAACTGCGCGCGGTTGGTGCGGTAGCCGATTTCGAAGTTCTGGGACTCCTCACCTTTCGGTGCCGGCAGCGGTTCGGTCGATGCATCGGTGGACGCGATGGAGAAGATGTCGTCCGCGCCGCGCGGGAGCGCATAGTTCTGCGAGTAGGAAGCGAACAGCTGGTCGCTGTCGTTCATGTCGTAGACTGCGCCGAGCATGGGCAGGAAGTTGTCGCTGTAATCTTCGCCGACCGTCTGCGGGCCGAACATTTCATAGTCGTTATAGTCGCGATAACCGCTCAGCTGGTAATCGACGCTGAGGCTCTTCACCCCGACTTCGAGGTTCAGCTTGTCTTCCATCAGGCTGATCGTGTCTTTCAGGAACAGCTGGGTCGTCTTGCGGGTCGAGGTGTAATTGCGGCGGTAGTAGGCCACTTCATCCCAGATCACGTCGCCGTCAGCCGAGCCGTTCGTCTTGTTGAGACGCTGCTGGGTGCGGTTGTAGTCTTCGTCTTCATACCAGGCGCCGAACTCAACCTTGTGGTTGGCGACCTGCCATTCCAGACCGGCGACGGCGCCCTTGCGCGTGCCGCCAACACCGGAGAGGCCGTATTGCACGCCGCGCGGGTGCACGACGTCGAGGCCGGCAAGCACCTGGCGTTCATAGATGCCGAGCGAGTTGGAGTAGCTGTCCGGCGAAACACCGAAGCCGTCCTTTTCTTCCTGATAAGCCGTGGCCGTGAACATCAGGTTCGGTGTGATGTCAGTCTGGAAGTTGAGCGAGTAGAGGCTGTCGTCGCGGACGTTGATCCGGTCCTCATAATATCTGGTACAGGCCGAGCCGGTGAAGATCGGCGAGAAGTCATTCCCGTCGATGACACTGTCGCCATTATAGTCGTAGACGTTGGAAATCGGTTCGATACAGCCAGTTTCCGGAATGGCATCCAGGTAGGCGTAGTAATAGTCGTTGTCGAACACAGACTCCGGGGCAGACGGTGAGTCGTAGTCGTGGAAGTCATTGTGGACGTAGCCGAACTTGATGAACGTATCTTCGTCGAACTCGTACTTGATCTTGCCCTCGATGTGCTCGCGGTCGATCGTGCCGGGGCCGCGCCACAGGTCGCTGTCCGTCTTGGACCGGCTGACATAGGCCGACAGGCCGTTCCAGTTGCCGGTCTCCAGCTTGATGAAGCTACGCTCGAGATTGTCGTCGCCCATCGTGTAGGAGATCATGCCGCCGGGCGTGTCAGACGTGTCGACCGTATTATAAGAGACGATCGGACCCAGCGAGGAGTAGCTCGGCAGGGAGACGTCGCCGGCGCCCGGGGACGCGACAACGGAGCCGAGGTTTTCATTGTCCACATAGCGGAAGATCGGGCTGCCGCCGAAGGCATCGGAGCGGCCCATCGGCACGCCGTCCAGCACGAAGCCGATCTGCTGCAGGTTAAAGGCACGCACGGTGACCGAGTTGCCGAATTCGTAGAGGCCGAGCGCACCGTCTGTCTGCACGTTGAAGCCCGGCAGGGATTCCAGCATTTTCAGGCCGGAGATGCCGCCCGGCGCGGAGAGAAGTTCGTCCCGGGTGACGGCGACGGTGTTGGTCGCTTCACCCTGGCCGATAGCGGTATCAGCGGTCGAGACCCGGCGGCCCTGGACGACCACCGCTTTCATCGTGGCCTGTTCTTCTGCATCGGCTGTTTCCTGTGCATTCGCGACGGTCGTCATCGACGCGGCGATCAGCGAGGCAAGGCATATTCCGAATTTCAGGTGATTGGTCAGGCGACGCATCTCTTTACTCCAAGTAGCAGATTGAATGCGCGCAAAATGTCTGCGGGGAGGGGATGCGGGAACTGCGCACTATAAAGTGCACATGTTAAAAGCGGCCCCGTGCCTGCATTCGGGCGTAAATGAGCAGACCTGAATGTTTCTTGTGCAATGCATCACGACGCGGATCCGGACATTGTTGAGTCGATGGTTAGCGTTTGGGCAATCTGAGGTGGACACGGCACAATCAAAGGCTCCCGGGAGCGGGGATTTGCTTGCGTGGATTGCTGGCCGGTCAGGTCCGTCTTCCGGGACAGACTGGAGCGGGTGAAGGGAATCGAACCCTCGTCGTCAGCTTGGGAAGCTGCTGCTCTACCATTGAGCTACACCCGCGTGCCTAGGGGTATTAGAGCTCGTTTCCGTGCCAGCGCAAGAGGGCTGGGCATGTCGCTGGCGCCGGGCGACAGTTAGGGCTAGAAGGCGGGGCATGAACGGATTTCTTGCAGTTGCAGCAGGCGGCGCCCTTGGCGCGGCCATGCGCCATGGGGTGGGCCAGGTCGTGGTGCGCCACATGCCCGATCACTGGCCCTATGGCACATTTGCGGTGAATATTGTGGGCAGCTTTTTCATGGGGTTCCTGATCAGCTGGCTGGCCTTTCGCGGGCAAGGCGGGCCACAGGAACTGCGCTTGTTTCTGGCAACAGGGCTGCTTGGCGGTTTCACGACATTCTCAGCCTTCTCGCTTGAAGTGGCGAACTTTGTTCGCGCCGGAGACATGACGAGAGCAGCGGCTTACGCCGCCCTGTCGGTCGTTCTGGGCTTGATGGCATTGTTTTTTGGCCTGTGGCTGGCCCGGAAAGCGTTCGCATGAGCGGCCAGATCGTCACCGAAACCGTAACCCCCAAGGAAGAGGGCACGCGGCTGGATCGCTGGATCAAGCGCCGGGTGCAGCTGACTCAAGGCCAGGTGGAGAAGATGCTCCGTACCGGACAGATCCGTGTTGATGGCGCGCGGGCGAAGTCCAACACGCGCCTGTCTGCCGGCATGCAGGTGCGTCTGCCGATTCTCAGCGGCGATGCGACCAAGCCTCCTCCGGACAAGGCCACCAAACTGTCGAAAGAAGATCGCGATTTCCTGCGCGAGATCACGCTCTACGAAGATGACGACATGATCGCCCTCAATAAGCCTGCCGGTCTCGCCGTGCAGGGGGGCTCAGGGCAGGGCAAGCATATAGACGGCATGCTGGCGTCTCTGAGTGATGGGACACATCGGCCGGTCCTGGTGCACCGCCTCGACAAGGACACATCGGGCGTCCTCCTTGTCGCGAAGCATCCGGCGGCGGCAGCCCGGTTGGCCGAACTGTTCCGCAGCCGCGATATGGACAAGGTCTACTGGGCCGTCACCATTGCCGTACCAAATCCTCCCTTCGGACAGATCCGCTGCTGGATGGTGAAGGGCGTGCCGGACGAGCATGAAGAAGACGGCTATCGCGTCGTGAACCCGAAAGCGCGCGGGCGCCGGGATTCTGATCGCGAACGCATGTTCCGTTCGGCGCAGGGCGTTGAGGGCGCGCGCCACTCGATCACCGACTATGCGGTCATCTCCACGGCAGGCCAGCGTGCCGCATGGGTTGCCCTGAAGCCATTGACCGGGCGCATGCACCAGCTGCGGTTCCACATGCTGGAGATGAACACATCGATCCTCGGCGACTTCAAATATCAATGCCGCCGGGAAGTGCCTCAGGGCCTTGCGCCAGGCCTGCACCTGCATGCCCGTGCACTCCTCATACCGCGTCCGAATGCGAAGCCACTTCAGATCGTGGCGCCGCTGCCCCCACATATGAAGCAGACTTTTGAGGCACTCGGGTTCCTTGAGCAGGAAGCAGGCAAGGATCCGCTGGCGCCTTTCGTATGATGACTGAGCTGCGTCTTGCCATCTGGGATGTTGACGGAACCCTCGTCGACAGCCGGGAGAGTATCCACAATGTCATGGTGGAGGCCTTTCGCCAGTCCGGCCTGACCCCGCCGGAATATGATGCCACGCGACGGATCGTTGGGCTCAGCCTTCACGAAGCTTGCGGGCAATTGGCGCCCGGTGCTTCTGAAGATGACATTGAGCGGCTGGTCACCGATTACCGCAGCACCTGGGTGCGCGCTCGCGCCCGGCCGGATTTCTCCCAGCCGCTTTATGACGGTGCGCTGGAAACGCTGGAATCCCTGCGGAATGAAGGCTGGCTGATCGCCATGGCCACCGGCAAGACACGGCGCGGCATTCAGAGCCTGTTTGAGCTTCACAAGCTGGAGCATTTCTTTGACACGATCTGGTGCGCGGATGACGGCCCGGGCAAGCCGCATCCCCACATGGTGGAGCAGGCCATGGACGCACTCGGTGTGGAACCGGGGGCGAGCCTGATGATCGGCGATGCCATCCACGACATCGCCATGGGGCGTGCCGCGGGCGTGCGGACCCTCGGCGTCAGCTGGGGTTTCGGCGCTGCCCACGAACTGGAAGAGGCGGGCGCACACGAGGTGCACCATGCCTTCGATACTCTTCGCGGCAGTGTCCTGAATTTCAATCCGGTCTCGAAGGACACGCGCGGCTGAACGCAGTTGCCTCTTGGAAACCGCGTTCGCACGGCGTACATGCGCGGCCATGATGACTTCTCCTTCCGACAATCCGAAGCGCTTTTACAAAGAGGCCGCCGCCGAACAGATGCCGGGCGGCTGGACGGTCGCCCTTGACGGGCGCACCATCAAGACGCCGGCCCGGGCCGCACTCTGCCTGCCAAGCCAGCGCCTGGCGCGTGCAGTGGCCGCCGAGTGGAACGAACAAGGCGAGAGTATAGATCTCGCCGCCATGCACCTGACGCGCCTCGCGAACGTCGCCATCGACCGTACACCGGAAGTGCGGGAGGAAATGGCGGACGAAATGGCCCGCTACTGCGAGACAGACTTGCTGTGCCATCTTGCAGAAAGCCCGGTCGAACTGGTCGAGCGGCAGGACGCATACTGGAGACCTGTGCGCGACTGGGCGGGCCAGGAGCTGGATATCCTGCTGGTTCCGGTTGAGGGCGTGATTCCATCTCCGCAACCGGATGCCTCGCTCGAAGCGGCCCGGCAGGTGGCACTTGAGATGGATGATTTTCGTCTCACCGGCGCGTTGTTTGGTTGCGGTCTATTCGGCTCCGCCTTGCTGGCATTGGCGGTGGCTGAAGGCCAGCTGTCTGCGGCCGATGCGTTCGAAGTCTCCCGCGTCGATGAGGTCTGGCAAATCGAACAGTGGGGCGAGGACGAAGAGGCCAAGCAGGTGACAGAGGCCCGCCGCAAAGAGGCGCGCGCGCTGGAAACGTGGATGCGCGGGCTCGGCTGAGCTGACATTAAGAACGACCCGCGCTGGCGGGTGACCACGACCTGCTTTCGTCGTCTGGCCCCCGCTCAGGAGCGGCTTATACGAGGATGTTCTGAACCGGATTCGCCGCGGTGAACGTGCTGAGGTTTGGCAATGCCGCGGCAAGTTCGCTGTCGTTCAAACCGAACCAGCGGCCCATCGGTGAGGCATATTGCTCCACCGAAATGGTCGGGATCATGCGGCCACTGCCAGCATCCTGCGCGTGTCCGAACTCCGATGGAGGAACGTCACCATAAATGCGCTGGCCCTGTACCGCGCCGCCGACCACGAGGTGGTGCGACCCCCAGCCATGGTCTGTGCCGTCACCATTCGCTGCCAGTGTGCGACCGAAATCAGATGCGGTGAATGTCGTCACACTGCTTCCGACGCCGAGCTCCTGCATGGCGGAGTGGAAGGCGGTGATCGCGGCGGAGACGTCCGACAGGTGGCCGGGCAGATCGGCCGCCTGGGTGGAGTGCGTATCAAACCCGCCGACGGCGGCGAAGAAGACCTGGCGGCGTACCGACAAGCTGTCCCGGATTGCGATTGTGTTCGCAATCGCACGCAGTTGTGATGCGAGATAGGACTGAGGGAATTGCGTCGAAAGCGGAATGAGGTTGGCGACCGCCTGGTTGTAGGATTCGTTCAGAACCACTGACTTATCCGCAATCTGCGCGACGTCGCGTCCGATCAGATTGCTCTGGTTGAAGTCCGTGGCTGAGAAGTGCCGTCGCAGCAGGTTCGAGATATTGGCATTGTCGAACTCGCTCAACAGATTGATTTCGTCAGCGCCACTGAGACCGATCTGATAAGGCAGGACTTCCTGTCCCGTCAGGAACAGCTCATTACCCACTGCCGTGATTGTGCTGAACTCCCGGTTGGTGTTTGCACCAGAGGTGACGGCGGCATCGGCAAAGCGTCCGCCCCAGCCAAATTGTGCACCTTCCGGTGCGCTCGCTGCCCATGTGGACTGTTGGTCGTTATGAGAGAAAAGCTGTTTGGGAACAGGGACTGAGCCGCTTTGCCATTGAGTCCGGTTGAGCGGGCTGATCAATGGCCCGGTATTGGCGACGAAAGCAGCCTGACCTGACTCAAACAGGCCGTGCAGGCCGCTCATTTCTGGCGGCATGGCAAACTGACGTCCGCCGAAGTCACCGGAATTCACCGGCGAAAGCGGCAACAGCTGGTTGCGGTCGCGGCTGCCATTGTATCCGCCAAACATGGATGCCCGGATATTCCGGAAGCTGTCGTACGAGGCCTGATCGTAAGGCAGCAACACGTCGTGCGTGTCGCACCCGCCCAGCATGAATATGCAGACCAGCGCCTTGTAGTCGGTGACTTCCGCGGCATTGGCGGACTGGAAGCCATGCATGGCATTGCCCAGTGTTGTGAGCGTTGCTGCGCTGAGAGCGCCAGCACCAATGCCTTTGAGGAGATGTCTCCGCGAAATGCTCATGTCCGTCTCCTAGCGCTGTACGAGGTATTCTGGGGACGTCATGACCATGAGAACGGCGGTGCCGATCCGGGTCAGGGGGCCGTCATAGTTGAAGATGTTCTCGTTGGTCAGCGGAATAGCTTGTACCGTCTGGACAATGTTGTTCTTGGTCGTGTCTGTCAGCTGGCCGGATGCCAGCAACATGTCGAGATGATCCACCAGGGCTGCGGGATCGTTCGCCAGCGCGCGTTCATCCGTATAATCCGGAATGAAGCTTGAGCTGTGCTGGTCGTTCCCGTTCAACGCCTCGGCAAAAGCGAAGTGCGCCATGAAATTGGCATAGCCAACAAGCGTGGAGCTGTTTGTGATCTGCAGCTCCGGTACCGTCATGCCAGCCGCGCCGGTCGCGCTGCCTGGTGCAACATAGCCGGGCCGGTAAAAGTTGAACACCGATGGCGATTTGTAAGGCTCCTGGCCGAGTTCAGCGCGCGTTGTCGGGTCATACGGGTCGAATGAGTTTTGCGGTGTAACGCCGGAGGCATCAAATGCCCGGGCCCATTGCGCAAAGCGGATCGCTGGCTCGCGGATTTTGCCGAACGTGTCGAAGGCGAGCATCTCGTCAGACCGGGCTTCGGCATCCATGAGGATGGCTGCGACCATGGTCTGCATGTTTCCGCGCTTACCATCCCCAATGGCCGTGCCATCCGGCAAGGTGTAGCGACCTGTTTCGAACGCCGTTGTGACGCGGCCGACATAAGCAGGCGACGGGTCGCTTGTGACCATTCTCTGGATCATCTGCCGGCTGATGAAGGGCCCCAGATTGGGGTGTTGGAACAATGTGTCGAGCGCGATCTCGATGCTCTGCGTTCCGCTGGTGCCGGCCGGAATGGTTGTGCCCAAGAACGACTTTTCCGATGTTGAGTGGTATTCCGGGAACACTTTCATAGGCGTCGATTGCAGGCTTTCCGGCAGGTTCCATATGGAATCGAAGAAGTCTGCGCTGTCGAGGCTCAGGCCGGTGAAGACCTTTGCCAGTCCCGTAACATCGGTATTGTCATAGGTTGGTATCGGTTGACCGTCGCCCCCGGTCTTGACGGTGCCGTCATGGTTCAGCTCATTCAATCCGATTGTGAACAGCTGCATGATTTCGCGCGCGTAGTTTTCATCCGGCATGCGCTGTGTGGCCGGGTCTTCTTTCTGGCTCTGATAATATGTCAGATAAAGACCCATCGCCGGAGAGTAGGTGATCTCTTCCAGAATGTCGCGATAATTGCCGAAAGCGTTCCGTGTCAGGATATCCTGATAGTACGCAACGGCCCGGGGGCGGTTGTAGGTCGCGCTGGCGGTTTCGTGGTGGGAGACCACGATGATCTGGGACAAGGCATAAGCGACGCGTTGGCGCAGCTGGTCGTCCGCCGTGATGGCGTTGATCCAGAAGGAGTAGGTTGGCGCCTCGCCGCCGCGATCATTGATGTAGCCGTCGACCGTGCGCGAATTCGGCAGGTCCATGTAATTGACGACCCAATTGAGGTTGAGGCTCGCCGGTTTGGCGAACTCCTGCACCAGCCATTGGGAGGCGCTGGTGCCGGTCAAGGCGCTGATATCTTCCGTAGTCGGTCCGAATGTTGCCTGTGTCAGAAGGCGGGACGTGCTCTCCTGTGTGGCAAAACCGGAATCGCCCTGAGTAGCGGGCGGTGGCGGGGGAGGAGGTGGCGGTGGAGGTGGTGGAGAAACAGGCGTTGGCACGCCCCCATCGCCGCCACCGCTGCCTGTGCCGCTTCCACCGCCGCCGCACGCAGTCATCAGTACCGCGAGGGACACAGCCGTAATTTTCCAGGCCAATGATTTGTTCATGGCTCCACCATCCGTTCTGGATTGTCCGTTTATCCCCTCGCATGCCTGTGTCACGAAGTTTCGTCACCTTAAATATCGGAATGGTTAGAAAAAAAGCAGCTGCACACGTATTGCGCGCCACTTTGTTCGCCTGAAACGCGAATTGTGGCCAATGTGGTCGTTTTTGTGTCGAAACGAATGGGGCTTGCCCAATTCGTCCGGCAACGGGATATGAACGCTCATTTCAGGCACGGTTCCGGTACGGCATGTTTTCTGAATGGCATGATGAAACACGTCATAACTTCTGGAGCGGCCGCCGTTGCCTTTGCTGCGTCGGCTCTCATCGCACTCCCCGCTGCTGCGGACAGTCCGCCGGTCCGGGCGGCTGTTGCCACCAGTATTGGTGACAATTCCACCCTCTTCATCGAGGTCGGGCATGGCGGGCATGATTATCGTCCGGCTGCCTATAGCTATCGCGGCGCCAAACAAGGATATGCGCCGAACCATCGTGACCGGTTGAGCCGCAAGGCTATTCAGGCTTGCCGGAAAGGCATCCGGCACGAAGCGCGCAGGCTGGGATTCCGTGACGTAGACTTTGATAGCCGTGCCTGGGCCCAACCTTTTGGTCGACACGGATATACCGTACGCTTCAGGGAAGTGGAATTTGAGGGCCGCCGGCATGACTTTGAACGAGGTGTGAGCTGCACCATTCGTCGTGGTCACGTCACGGATATACAGGGCATCCCTCATCACCGCGGTGAACGGCGCCATGACCGCCGCGACAGACGCTGGTAGCCGCGGATAAATCTTTCCTGTCGGACTGACGGAAACATTGGGAACGCCCCGGACTGAACATCCGGGGCGTTTCTTGTCAGAATGCGATGTCAGGCAGGTATCAGAACTGGAAATAGATGAAGGGCCGGTAGCCGAGCGGCACGAAGGACAAGGCAAGGGCTGCCAATGCGCCGGTCGTCAGGGCGAACCGTGCAGGCGGGATCTGCGCCAGCATCTCGCCCAGTTTGATCCGGTGGCTGAAGATATGGAACACGCCCATGGCGAGGATGAATGGCCACACGACGGCGGGCAGGTTCTGAACGCCTTCCGAGCTGAATGTCAGGTATGTTTTTGCGATGGCCAGGGATTCTTCCAGTGTCGGTGCGCGGAAGAAGATCCAGGCGAGATTTACCCAGTAATAGGTCATCGCTGTGCCGATGATGATGCCGATCAGGCCCATCGGGTTGAAGCGTTTGGCCACATGGTCGCTCCAGGTCCGTTCGACCATCAGGGCGAGGCCGTGCAGGAAGCCCCAGATAATGAAGTTGAAAGAGGCGCCGTGCCACAGTCCGCCGAGGACCATCGTCGTCATCAGGTTCACATCGCGGCGCATATCGCCTTTCCGGTTCCCGCCGAGCGGAATGTAGAGATAGTCACGCAGCCAGCTGGACAGCGAGATATGCCAGCGGCGCCAGAAGATCTGGATGTCCCGCGACAGGTATGGCGAGTTGAAGTTCGGTGGGAATTTGTACCCCAGCAGGCCGGCCGTTGCGATGGCCATGTCAGAATAGCCTGAGAAGTCACAATAGATCTGGATGCCGTACAGCAGCACACCTGCGATGACGCTATGCGCGGTGTAGGCGGAGGGATCCGCGAAGATCAGGTCGACATAAGGCGCAATATTGTCCGATATGCAGGCCTTCTTGAAGAAGCCGACCAGGAACAGCGCGACGCTCGCCCGCACGGCCACATCGCTCCACTTCCGCGCGGTGTCCATCTGGGGGATGAAGTCTGAGGCGCGCACGATCGGGCCAGCGACAAGCTGGGGAAAGAAGGCGATGTAAAAAGCGACATCAAGGAAGCTGCGCCGTGCGCCGATTACGCCGCGGTGCACGTCCACCATGTAGGAGATGGCCTGGAAGGTATAGAAGCTGATGCCGACCGGCAGGACGAGGTTCAGCGTCACATGACCGGCATTGAAACCCATCAGGCCCGCGAAATCGACGAAACTGTCAGCGAAGAAGTTGAAGTATTTGAACAGGCCGAGCACGATCAGGGCAAAGACGATACCGGTCCCCAACGCCCATTTGCGTTTTTTCGTTTCTGACTCAGGCAGGGTGGCCGCATTGCCGACCAGGTAGCTGACAATCGTCACCATCATGATCAGGCCGAGGAAGCGCCAATCCCAGGCACCATAGAATACGTATGAGGCCAGCGTCAGGACTCGCTTGCGCCACAGATTGCTGCGCAACGCCCAGACGAGGCCAAAAACGAGGCCGAAAAACAGGAAAAAGCGGGCTTCAACGAAGAGCATTGGCGACCGATTCCTTTCCGGTGGAGGACATGGCGCAGTATTCCGCACCGACTTTGAGGCTCAGCTTGCGCGCACCGGTTTCGCCGAAATGGCTGAAGTCGAACCAGAGGTCGCGGTCGAACAGGTCCGGGTAGACATCTGGCCTGTTGAAATTCAGGACCTTGTAATCGCCGAGTGCCTTCACGGCCTCGCCCGTGCGGGGCGTGCGGTCGAGTTCCGGCAGGTCGGGCGAGATGTAGAGCGCTGCGTTCAGGCCCCGGGCCGACAGCTGGTCCAGCCTTTTGGCGAGGTAGGCGGCGCGTGCGCTGACATCTTCGTCGCTATGCGCACCGTAGAGGGCGAGGTCCTGTTCGAACTGTTCAGGCTTCTCCTCGAAATCCTTGCGGCGGGCTTCAATATCCGGCGTCATGATCGAGCCGAGCGCTTCGAAGCCGTCATTCGACAGGTCGAAGTCTTTCGGCTCGGGCGCATCACCCGGCGGGAACAGGAGCTCAGACCCCCGGCCGACGCCTGACAGGTCAAATCCTGCGCCCAGTGTCAGCATGCCTGCCCGGAAAACGCGTTTCGGCAGGGATTCCGGATAGGATGTGATGCTGGCAATCTGCGCGGGCCACATGTCCGGGCTGTTGAAATAGCGCGCCCGGTTGGTGGTGACGCCGTCCAGTGTGCGCTCGTTTGGCAGGGCGTCTTCGATCACGATGCGCTTCAGCGAGTCTCCGCCAGCAGCCACAACCTGGTCGATCATCCAGTCCTGCTCGGCGCCGGTCAGACCGAAAACGCCGAGATTGTAGACGTTCCAGCCGGGGCAGCCTGCCTCTGCCGCGCCGCGTTCCACGGCGTCCGGCAGAATGTGGTAGAAAGTGCGCGAGCTGCCGATGAACACTGTATCGTATTTCTCCGGCGCCGCCTTGTAGGCATCCAGCTTGGGGCTGAGGACCAGAAGGTCCGGCATGGGCGTCGCAGCGCGCAGGCCAAGTGACAGCGGTACCGCCACGACGACGAAGCCGACAGCGAACAGGATGGCAGAAAACAGGGCAGTTCGGATCTGGGTAATCATGGCAGCCGGAGCAGGAGTTTCGTATCGGGCAGGCGGTGCAGGATGTGTGCCAGTTCGCCAGATACGGGAATTAGCCTTCCGGCTGCTCCAGCGCAACGACGCTGTAACCTTCAGCCTTCAATGATTGCAACAGAAGGCGGGTCCGTCTGGCAGACTTCGAAAACGGGTCGTGAAGCAAGACCATGCCGCGCCTGTCGTGCTGTTTCAGCATGGCCAGGATCTGGGCGACTGCGTCTTCCGGGGAAATATCAGTCCAATCTGCCCCATCTGCGGTCACGGTCACGTCGATCAAGCCGGCTGCATGGATCGCTTCGGACAATTCCGGCGTCGTGGCGATGAAGGGGAAGCGAAACAGCGGCGTTTCCTGCCCGATCGCGGCGGACACGGCAGACTGGCCATGTTTCGCGTTTTCGATGGCTTCCGGCAGGGGAAGCTCAGCCAGATTCGCATGATCCCAGCTGTGGCTGCCCACCGTGTGTCCCGCCTCGCGGATCGACTTTGCGATGCCAGGCCAGGTTTCAGCCTGGTTTCCCTGAAGGAAGAAGGTGGCCCGCGTGCATTCCTTCGACAGTTCCTTCATCACCCGTTTGGTGCGGGACCAGGCCGGACCATCATCAAACGTCAGGATGACTTCGTCGCGTTTCAGCAGCTCATAGGGAGGGCGGGACTCTGTTGTCAGCGTCAGCGTACGCGAGACACCGAGCGCGTCCGGTCCGCACTCGGCTTCTGAAGCGCCTTCAAGGCAAGCAGATAACAGGATCAGGCCCGCAATGGCGGTTGCTCGCAGCAAGGGGCGCAGGGCAGTTTGCATCGGAGAATCCCGTTCCGGAAGGGTTGGCCGGACGGTAGCAAGGAACGGGCCGTCGTGTCAGCAGGCCAGAGCGAAGATACACTGACGCAGGGGCAATCCGCGAGGGCAGCGGCGAGATTGCCAGCAGCTTGCACTTGCCAAGCCATGTGGTGCGATTATCAAGCAACTCGTACAAAATATATGACACTCTTTTGGCAAGGAGCCCGGGTCGGATGCAGGATGTGATCGAAGCACTGGAGCAGAAACGCGAACAGGCCCGCCTCGGCGGCGGCGAGCGGCGGATCGAATCCCAGCACGCCAAAGGCAAGCTGACGGCCCGCGAACGGATCGCCGTCCTGCTCGATGAAGGCAGCTTCGAAGAGTATGACATGTTCGTGGAGCATCAGTGCTCCGATTTCGGCATGGAAAGCCAGCGTATCCCCGGCGACGGCGTCGTCACGGGGCAGGGCACCATCAATGGCCGCCTTGTTTACGTCTTCTCGAAAGACTTCACCGTCTTCGGCGGCTCGCTGTCCAAGGCGCACGCGGCGAAGATCGTGAAGGTCCAGCAGGCGGCTGCCCGCGTCGGCGCCCCGGTGGTCGGCATTTTCGATGCAGGTGGTGCGCGTATTCAGGAAGGCGTCGACAGCCTCGCCGGCTATGCCGATATCTTCATGGAGAACGTGCTCTCCTCCGGCGTGATCCCGCAGATCTCTGTCATCATGGGCCCTTGCGCCGGTGGCGACGTCTATTCCCCGGCCATGACGGACTTCATCTTCATGGTGAAAGATACGTCCTACATGTACGTCACCGGCCCGGACGTGGTGAAAACCGTGACGAACGAGGAAGTGACCCACGAGACGCTCGGCGGGGCATCGGTGCATGCGGCCAAGTCCGGTGTGGTGGATGGGGCGTTCGAGAACGACATCGAAGCATTGGTGCAGATGCGCCGCCTGATCGACTACCTGCCAGGCTCCAACCGCGAAGACCCGCCGGTGCGTGACGTGTTCGACGATGTCGAGCGCGTGGACGAGAGCCTCGACACGCTGATCCCGCCGAACCCGAACTCACCCTACGACATGCGCGAGCTGATCGAGAAAGTGGCCGACGAAGGCGACTTCTTCGAGATCAGCCCGAAATTCGGCGCCAACGTGCTGTGCGGTTTCGGCCGTATCGAAGGCTCCACGGTCGGCTTCGTCGCCAACCAGCCGATGACGCTGGCCGGCGTTCTGGACATCGACGCCTCCCGCAAGGCGGCGCGGTTCGTGCGCTTCTGCGACTGCTTCAATATTCCGATCGTCACCTTTGTGGACGTGCCGGGCTTCATGCCGGGCACCAAGCAGGAATATGGCGGCCTCATCAAGCATGGCGCGAAACTCCTGTTCGCCTATGCTGAAGCCACTGTGCCGAAAGTCACCGTCATTACACGGAAAGCCTATGGCGGCGCCTATGACGTGATGAGCTCCAAGCACCTTCGCGGCGACGTGAACTATGCCTGGCCAACGGCCGAGATCGCCGTGATGGGCGCCAAGGGTGCGGTCGAGATCATCTTCCGGAAGGACATCGGCGACGCCGACAAGATCGCTGAGCACACGAAGATGTACGAAGACAACTTCGCGAACCCGTACGTCGCCGCGCGCAAGGGCTATATCGACGACATCATCATGCCCCACTCAACCCGCCGCCGCGTTGTAAAGGCCCTCCGTAGCCTGAAGAACAAGCAGCTGGAAAACCCTTGGAAGAAGCACGACAACATTCCGCTGTAAGGCGGGTCACGAGGTGACGGGATAGACGTAACGCGCTCTGCAAACCCATCGGATAAGGATGCCCTGATCGGCATCCTCTACGACACGTTCGAAAGCACGTGGCGGCCCAACATCACCCAGCAGGCCGCTGAATCTTTCAGGGCGTCGAAGCGTCCGGAGACCTATGTTGGTCAGTGCTGGCAGGAATTCCATATCGTGCCACGTGTGGGCATTGTTGCTGGCTTTGTTCACTGGCGGGATGATTTCGTTCACGCGCTGCATGTCCATTCCGACTATGCCCGCACCGGCGTCGGCACGCAGCTGATGGACCTCGCCGAGAGCGAGATCGGCCGCGCGGGGCACGCCACTGCGCGGCTCGAAACGGACACGTTCAACACAAGAAGCCGCGCCTTCTACGCCGCCCGCGGCTTCCGCGAGATCGACCAGTACCCGGACCTCGAATGGAACAGTGGTCTGACGACCGTCCTGCTTGAGAAAATACTGGGCTGAGGTGAGGGGAAGACGGGGCACCTCCCCCGTAGGCGGTGGAGGATGACCATGCCGCGCTTCCGGCCTTCATCCTCCCCTGTGAAGCGGGCGAGCTTCAGAGGCCTCAGCGCCGCTTCTTCTCCACGCCCAGCATCGAATCCGTCTTCAGCGTCGGGTTTGAGGCATTGGTCTTCGGCTTGTCGGCCTTGGGTTTGCGGATTTCCTTGTTCGATTTCTTCTGGCCTTTGGCCATGGTCTTGATCCTTTGGGGAGAGAGTCGGGGCGGGGAACCGGGCGCCCGGTGTGCGGACATCAGGTCCGTCTGGTATTTTGTCGGGGAGAACCACGCCGCATGCTTGCGCCGAATCGGGCGCAATGGCGTGGTACATACATAGGCCCGAACAGCTGCGATTGTAAGGGACGGCCCGCTCTATACAAACCCGCCCCATGTCCTACACATTCCTCCAAAATCAGGAGGAACGCGCATGACCATCACGAACACCGGAACCGATCACCTGCTCGCCGCGCTGGATGGCGGCGTGCTGACGCTGACGATGAACCGGCCCGAGGCGCGCAATGCGATGTCGGGCGAGATGAATGCGGCGCTGGGCGCGGCGCTGGCGAAAGCGGAGCTGGACCCCGAGGTGCGCTGCATCGTGTTGACCGGTGCCGGCAAGGGCTTCTGCGCGGGCGGTGACGTCAAAGGCATGAACGCGCGCAACACGGGCGAAGAGCGCCAGACCACGATCGACGAGGCGATCCACACTCAGCGCCTCAACCAGCGTGCCACCGCGGGCAAGCTCTACACGATCCCGAAACCGACCCTTGCGGCTTTGCCGGGCGCGGCGGCCGGGGCGGGCCTGTCCCTCGCGCTCGCCTGTGACATGCGGATCATGTCGCGCAACGCCATCATGACCACGGCGTTCGCCCGCGTCGGTTTCTCCGGCGATTATGGTGGTACATTCTTCCTCAGCCAGCTGGTGGGCCAGGCGAAAGCCCGCCAGCTTTACTTCCTGTCGGAGCGCGTCTCGGCGGACGAGGCGCAGGCCCTCGGCCTCGCCAATTGGGTATGCGAGCCGGAAGAGCTGGTGGACAAGACAATGGAGATCGCGAAACGCCTCGCCTCCGGTCCGTCGGTTGCCTATCGTTACATGAAGGAAAACCTGAACCGGGCCATGTCGTCCGGCGATGTCTTCGACTGTATGGATCTGGAAGCCACCCACCACGTCCACTGCGCCCAGACCGAGGATCACCGCAACGCGACCAAGGCATTCGTTGAAAAGCGGGAGCCTGTGTTCCAGGGGCGCTGACCGGCGCCGGCTCAGGCCTTGATGCCTGGCTCCATGAGCGCCACATGGCTGGAGATGTCGCCTGTGGCAGGAAAGGGGCCAGCACATGAAAACCGCGATCATCGGAGATGTGCACGGCGCAATCGGACCGCTTCAGGCGCTGGTGGCGGCGCTTGACCTCTGCGCGGGTGACCGGCTGGTGTTTGTCGGCGATCTGGTCGACAAGGGCCCGGACTCCGCTGGCGTGGTCAAATTCGTCCGCAAGCTGAGCGAAACGGCCCCCTATGAAGTGATCCTCATCGAAGGCAATCACGAAGACCGGCACCGGCGGTATCATATCAATACGGCCGAGCGCCCGAAGGTGGCACGCACCATGGCGGCCGACGCGCCGGAACTGACTGCGCTGGATGCTGAACTGTCAGCAAGCGACCGCGCTTTTCTCGCCACGGCCGTTCCGTTCCTCCACCTGCCGGAATGGGGCGCACTGGTCGTGCATGGCGGCATTCCCGGCACCCATCGCAGCTTTCCCGAAACCGTGGAGCAGGCCAGCCTGTGGCATGGCCGACGGGCCAAGGCGTTCCGGAAAATCCTGCGAACGCGATATGTCTCGGCAGAAACGGGCGAGTATCTCGCGCTGGGTGCGAACCAGCCGGACGACCCGTTCTGGGCGGAGGTCTACGACGGGCGGTTCGGCCATGTCATCTTTGGCCATCAGCCCTGGCTGGACGGCCCGGCCTGCTTCGCGCATGCCACAGGTCTCGATACGGCAGCGGTTCATGGCGGGACTCTGACAGCCCTTGTCCTGCCGCAAACGGGCGCGCCGTACTTCAAAAGCGTCCCCGGTATCGACTACGCCCCTCGTAAAACGGCCGAATGGCCAGATCACCCGGGCGGCGCGTTGAAGCTCATCCGCCCGTGACTCTTCCGGCTATCCGCGTCCCTTGCCGAGCAGCCAAAAACCAGCGCGGTCGACAGAGACCGGCAATCCGGATTAGGTTCTGCTTCATGGCGCCTTGCCTGACGTGACAGGCAAGCATGCGCTGGTTTGCGCGAAAGAATGGGACAATTTTGACCCGGAGGCCTTCAGCCGAGGGCAATGTGTCGTAAAATGGCAACGATTCGCAGCCGGGTATTCTGCCCATGCTCAATCTGCCTTTTTTGTAACGGATGGTGGCGATGCTGGATTACAGGCGCATCTTGGGGATGGATCAACGTGTCGTTCCGACCTGGCCGGCGTCGGTCGATCCGTTCGGGCGGGAGGTGCAGCGTTTTCAAAACGACCAGGCGTCTCTTGAATTCATGGTGGTTGGGGCTCGGCAATTGCGTCCCCTTGTCATCCTGCAGTCGCTGGATATCTGCTGCTGGCCGGCAGAGAGCTTCTGCCAGGCTGCAAATGCGGCAGGCTTTTGTGTCATCTCTGTCCGCCGTCCGGGATTCGGTGCCAATTCTCCGCTGACGGATCGGGAGTCACAGGCGGAGCTGGTCCGGAATTTTCTCGAGGAAAAGGACCTTCAAGACGTAATTCTAGTCGGACTCGGCAGTTCGAACCCGATTTGCGAGCGTGTGACGCTTTCCGGGGACTCGCGGATTGGGTTCACCGTCTTCGCGAACTGCGGCTTTAATTACGACCAGGCAAACGAGTTCCAGCCGGAATGGATCTCGAAGGCCCTTCAGCAAGCCCTTTCCAGCCCGGCTGGCGGACGGCTGTCCCTGATGGCCCTCAAGAGTTCCTGGGGCATCTTCGGTCAGACATGGGTTTTCGAGAATTTGTGGCGCAAGAGCCTCGGCGACATCGCTTTTCTTCGAAACAATCCTGAGCTTATGTATGAAGCCATATCAATGCTGCAGGCGCGGCTTGATGTGCCGACGTTCACGTTCGAACTCGGGAATGCCCTGAATGACGATCCGATTCTGTCTGACGGCTGTTTCAGGGGCGTTCCGGCGATGACTGTTTCAGGCACTGAGACGACAGGTAGCTGGAAGAATGGCATTGAGAAGGAAGTGAAGCGGCTTGGCCTGCCGTCTGTCGCGTATCTGTCTTCGGGCGATATGGCGGTGATCTACCAATCTGCCAGCGAGTTCTTCGAGATTGTGGCCGACGCGCTCTGATCAACATTACGAATTGCACATAACACGGTGCCTTTAGCTAGTTGGTAACCAAGCCTGCGCATTCTGCGGACAGTTAATTTTCTTGCCCGTATTGTTAATGAGGATGCGTTATGGCGAAGAACACTGTGCGCTGGGGCGCAGATGTCGGTTGTCAGACCAAGGTGAAGCCACTGGAGCTTCGCAACGACCTGGCCGAACATGGCCTGAAAGGAAAGCGTGCGAAGGGTGAGCTGGGAATCAGCCGCCACATGACGCGCAAGGAAGCCAGGGCTGATGCTCAGGATGGATTGCCTGTGTCAGAAGCCCTGACGCAGGACCAGTGGAGCGAACGCGAGCAGATGGTTGCCGAGCGTGCCGAGGAAGTGCGGCGCGGTCTGGGGACCTGGATGTCTTCGGCGTCTGCCACGGTTCGCAATTATGTGGCCGACTACACGCCCATCGATATTCATCCTGATCAATTGCGTGAGGCGATCAAATCGGAAGAAAACGAATATCGTCACTACGAGACGGATGACACGACGGAAGCCAAGGAATCGCATTCCGCGGCGATCGTGGAACTTCAGCAGTTCCGTGCCCGCCATGGTGACCGCATTGGTGACCGGACCCCGGACATCAAGAAGAATGTCGAGCAGGCGATCGCGATTCTTGTCTTCATCATGATCCTTGAGGGCGGCTTCAATGCGCTCCTGTTCAAGGACGCCCAGGCGAACGGCCTGATCGGTGGCATGATGATCGCCTTCGGCGTGAGTGCTGTGAATGTTTGCATCGGTGTCGTCGCCGGCTTCTTCGGCCTGAGATATGCCTTCAACCATGCAAATATCGGCTGGCGGATCTTTGGCGGGACAATCGCGACGGTCGGCATTTTGGCCGGTCTTTTGCTGAACTTCTTCGTGGCGCACTTCCGCGACGCCGTGGAAACGGGGCTGCATACGGCTGACGCGGCCGGAGAGGTGGGGGGGTTCTCACTCTTCTCGATTTCGCCGACGGAAGTGTTCATCTCGATGTTCCCGAACATCTTCGCGCTCGACAGTTTTGTCGCCCTCGGCCTGTTGTTCATGGGGCTGACCGTTTTCGGACTGGCCGTCTATGAAGGCTATGACCGGATTTCGGATCGCTATCCCGGCTATGGCCGTGTCTGGCGCAAGGAACGCAAGGCTTATGAGCGCCGTCAGGCCGTGCGTAACGCCGTGCGGGATGACCTGTCGGACTATTTCACCAGCTGCCGCCAGTGGTTCGAGACTCAACAGTCACGCCATGTCGCGGCCAAGCGTGAAATCGAGAAGGCGATGAACCTGCTCGATGCCCGCCGTGACTTTGCCATCGCGATTGCTTCGCGCGCTGCGGATCAGGAGCGTAGCCTGAAAGTGGCGTACCGGCAGGCGCACCGCCGCGCTCGCAACGCCAATCGTGACCGTCTGGGCGACCAGGCGCCGTGCCCGGCCTATTTTGATGAAATCGTCACGCCCCAGCTGCCGTCTTACGAGATGGCCAAGGAACGAGAGCAGGCACAGGCCGCGATGCAGACGATCGACAACAACATCACGGCCCTGAACATCTGCCGTGAGTGGCTGGAACAGCATATCCAGCAGGTTCAGCAGGGCCTGTCGTCTATCGAGAAAAAAGTTGCTGAAGAAATCGGCAAGGTCCGTGAGGTCAAGCAGGTCAAGGGTTCCACCCATGTCCCTGTTGATCAGGCCCGCCGCGCCTGAGGAGATAACTGGTCATGGCAAGACGCAGGAGTACTCGAGGTCCCTGGTTCTGGCGCGGTACCATTGGTGCCATGCTGGCCGGCGTGTTCGGCCTGTTCGCACTGGTTGCTTTCAGCCAGCCGCCTGCCGTGATGCCGGAGAACAACTGCCGGGTGGACCGCAAGGACCCGGCGCATACGATCCTCCTGATCGACCAGTCGGATCCGTTCAATCCGAACGACATGGACTGGGTGCGCGAGCTGGTGAACGATGAAGCCCGCGCCCTGCCGAAATACGGCAAGCTGAGCGTCATGGTCCCGAACGCAGCCGAGCCGTACAATCCGAAAGTTCTGTATACGTCCTGCTCTCCGGGCAGTGCCGCTGCCGCCAACCCGATCACGCAGAATCCGAAGATGATCGAACAGGCCTGGCAGAACAAATTCTACCAGCCCCTGGTCGGCACGGTGGAAGAAGCGCTGATGGACAAGGAGCAGCCAAGCTCTCCGCTCAGCGAGGCGATCTATTCCATCTCCGACCGGGCAGACTTCCAGCCGCAACAGGCCGGGCGCCGCGTCGTAATGGTGTCAGACCTGATGCAGCATTCCGGCGGCTTCTCCTTCTACAAGATGGGCGCCGACTATGACGCCTATCTGGAATCGGAACTGGCCAAGACGAAGCCCAAACTGGAAGGCGTCGACGTCGTCGCCCGCGTCGTGCCACGCCAGATCTATGATCTGCCGGTCGCAGACGTAAAAGGCTTCTGGCGCGCTTACTTCCAGGACGCCGGTGCAACCTACGGCTCGGTGAACTAGTCCTCAAACACGCCGATCACGGGCACATGGTCTGACGGCTTCTCCAGGCTGCGGGCCTTGCGGTAGATTTCGACGGACTGGAGCCTGTCTGCCGCCTGCGGGGAGACCAGCAAATGGTCGATCCGAATGCCGTGGTCCTTCTGGAAGGCGCCGCCCTGATAGTCCCAGAATGTGTACTGGTGGGCGCGACCGTCGGTGATTTCGAAGGCATCAGCCATGCCGAGGTTCGTGATCCGGCGGAAGGCTTCGCGCGTTTCGGGCAGGGCGAGGGCGTCGTCCGCCCATTTGGTCTCGTCCCAGCAATCTACCGCCGTGGGGATCGTGTTGTAGTCGCCGCAGAGAACATAAGGCTCCTCGGCCTTCAGCTGCTCCCGCGCGTGGTCCAGCAAGCACGCCATCCATTCGAGCTTGTAGTCGAATTTCGGGCCCGGCGCCGGGTTGCCATTCGGCAGATAGAGCCCGCCGACGCGCACGGGCCGGTCGGCCAGGACCAGCGCTTCGACGAAACGGGCCTGGTCGTCCTCCATGGTGGGGAGGCCTTTCGTCACATCCTCGAGCGGATATTTCGAGAGAATGGCGACGCCATTATAGCTTTTCTGGCCCAGAACGGCGCAGTTCCAGCCCGCTTCTTCCAGTTCCATGTATGGGAAGGCATCTGTCTCGCACTTCAGTTCCTGAAGGCAGACGACATCACAATCGATGTTCTGCAGCACTTCCTGCACAGTGGGGAAGCGCGCTTTGATCGAATTGACGTTCCAAGTGGCAATACGCATGAGCTGACCTTTAAGCAGCTTCGCCCCATTGTTCCAGACAGTCACGGCGCTTATACTTGCAGAAACTTCAAGGAGACACCCGGCATGGCCCCCAGCTGGATTCAAATGCTGATCGTTGTGATCGTCGCGCTACTGCTGTTTGGCGGACGGGGCCGGATTTCCGGTATCATGACCGACATGGCCAAAGGCATCGGCGCCTTCCGCAAAGGCCTCAAGGATGAAGACGATCCGAAGGCCGTCGACAAGGAAGACATGGTCGATGTCACGCCCCAGAAGGACGAGACCAAGGCTTCGTCCTGAACCCTGACGGAGGGCGCACCCCATGCTGCCCGGAATCGGTTTTACCGAATTAATGGTGCTGGCCGTTGCGGCCCTGATTATTGTCGGGCCCAAGGACCTGCCAATGATGATGCGCCGCCTTGGCCAGTTTGTGGGCAAGGGCCGCGCCATGGCGCGCGAATTTCAGGCTGCCTTCGATGATATTGCCCGGCAAAGCGAACTCGACGACCTGCGCAAGGAAATCGAGGACCTCAAATTGTCCAATTCCCTGAAACAGGCGACGAACGACCTGTCCGACTATGAGAAGGACGTGAACTCTGCCGTCATGGCCGAGTCCCGCTCGGAAGCGGCAGACAAGCTGGCACAGCAGACCTCGCCGGAAACGCCTGAGGCTAAATCCGAACTGGAAGCCGGGCCGGACGCCAAGCTGGAATCTGGGCCGAAATCCGGGCCAGACTCAGAGCCAGACACAGGCCCCGCAGCTGAACCGAAGGGGGATACGGCATGACCCATACGCCCCCGGAAGACGAACAGCCGGAAATCGTGGACGAGGTTGAGACCTCCCGCGCGCCGCTGCTGGAACACCTGACAGAGCTGCGCTCCCGCCTGATCTGGAGCCTGCTGGCCCTGTCTGTCGCGACGATCGGCTGTTTCTTCTTTGCCCAGGACATCTACGAATTTCTTCTGAACCCCTTCGCCCGCATGGCGCAGGAGATCCGCGGTACGAAGCTGGACTTCATCTACACCGCGCCGATGGAGTTCTTCTTCGCCAAGCTGAAGCTGGCCGTGTTTGCAGGCATCTTCGTGGCATTCCCTTTTATCGCCTGGCAGGTTTATGCGTTCGTCGCGCCCGGTCTCTACAAGAATGAGCGCGGCGCGTTCTGGCCGTACCTGGTTCTGGCGCCGATCCTGTTTTCGACCGGGGCGGCCTTTGTCTACTATATCATGCTGCCCATGCTGGCCCGCTTCACCGTGGGAATGGAACTGACCGACAGCGAAGTCGCCAACATCACGATGCTGCCCAGGGTGGCGGACTATCTGTCCCTTGTGATGGCGCTGATGCTGGCCTTCGGCATTTCCTTCCAGCTGCCGCTCGTCCTCACCTTGCTGGGCAAGATTGGCGTGGTCAGCTCCGAAGGACTGTCCAAAGGCCGTAAATTCGCAGTTGTCGGCATTCTCGGGTTTTCCGCCCTGTTTACCCCGCCGGACATGATCTCACAGATCCTTCTGGCGGCGCCCGTGTTGCTTCTCTATGAGATCGGCATCTTGAGCGTGAAGATGATTGAGAAGAAAGAAGCCGAGCGGGAGGCGACTTCCGCCGCGGAATGACCGCTGCGCTGTCGGCCGCTGTTGAAATGACCGCCCGGATGTAGAACCCTGCATTCGAGCCTGGCCTTGAGAAGCAAGGAGTAGACCGTGGCGCGCCTGAAGAGCGTACTGCTCGTGGATTTCGACAATATTTTCGCTGCCACGGGCATGGCCATGGTCGACACGTTGCCAAACTGGCTTCTGTGGCTGGCCGATGGTGCCTTGTCGGAGAAGGGACAACGCCGGAAGTTTGTTTCCAAGCGCGTCTACTGGAACAGCCAGTATGATGTTCACCGGGAAGCCTTCAAGGCCGCAGGATTCGACACGTTTGACTGCCGGGCCCATGCCAAGACAAAGATCGCCTCGGGCAAGTCCTCGGCCGATATCGTCATCACCATGGATGCGATCGAGCTGCGCCACACGATGCGCGGCATCGACGAAATGGTCATCCTGACCACCGATTCCGATTTCGTGCCCGTGGTGAACCGGCTGCAGCTGGCCGGCTTGCGTGTCGTGACCGCCGGCAAGGAAACGGACCCGACCTACCAGCTCTATTCCGAACATGCCGATGGCGTGATCCATATCGGTGCGCTGAAGGCGGCCTTCGATTACGAGCGCGCGCCCCGCAAATGGTACAGGCTGCGCTCTGATCCACCGGTCATCGCCCCGCTGCGCCAACAGGCGGAACGGCGCTCGCCCCTGATGAAGAAGGTGCGCGACGCCGTGCGTGTGGAAAAGGCAAACGGCACGCCGGGCGCGGTGCAGCAAATTCGCCTCGCCGCGGAGATCGTGATGCAGCTCGGCGCCCGGACGCCGGACCAGCCGCTGCCGCGGAACAAGGTGATCCGCGCGCTGGAGGGCGTCGAAGGCTTCCAGACAAAGTATGGCAACCGGATCAAACCCTGGCTGGGGCAGAAGAATTTCAAAACCCTGATGCGCAAGCTGTCGCAGGAAAACCCGGACATCGAAGTCACCGAACTGGCCGACAAGACGGTGCGGATCGTGTGCCGCGTCCGCGGGCCGCGTGGACGGCGCGGGCGCATGGTCGGTGTGCCGTCGCCGCTCGGCCCGCCGCCGAAGAAACCGTCCAGGAATGTCCCGGACGAAGCATCAGAGGCGGCCCCGCAACCAGTTGACGGGAAAACCAATGGCAAAGCGCCGGAAAAAGTGATCGACGGCTCTGCCGACAAACCCGCCAACAAACAGGACGAAAAGCCGTCTGCGGCGGAAACGCGAGTGGACGCATCCGCCGCAGCGGATTAGAGGCAGGGGCTGTAGAAGACCCTAAAGTCATCAAAGGCCCGATCCGATGTTTGACCTCCGCGCGATCCGCGAGAATCCCGAAGCCTTCCGCAAGGCCTGGAACCGGCGCAAGCCGGGGCTTGGCGATGCGGTGGACGATATTCACCGCCACGACGCGGCCCTGCGTACGGCCCTGACCGACAAGCAGGAAGCCGAAAAGCTGCGCAATGAAACGTCCAAGCTGATCGGCAAGGCGAAAGCCTCCGGCGATGAGGCGGAGTTCGAGCGCCTGCGCAAAGTGGTGGCCGACGCGAAGGAAACGATCGAGGCCTGCGCCGAGCAGGAAGAGGCCGCCCGCAAGGAGCTGAACGAGCTGCTCTACGGCCTGCCGAACCTGCCGCTGGACGATGTGCCGGAAGGCGAGGACGAAGAAGCAAACGTCGAACAGCATCGCTGGGGCGATCCGAAGCGGCTGAACGGTCCGAAAGACCATGCCGACCTCGGCGAAGCCCTCGGCATGATGGATTTTGAGACGGCGGCGAAGATGAGCGGCGCGCGTTTCGTGCTGCTCTCCGGCAAGCTTGCCCGCATGGAACGGGCACTCGCCTCGTTCATGCTGGACCTGCAGACCCTCGAACATGGGTACACGGAATGCTCACCGCCATTCCTGGTTAAAGACCAGGCGCTGGTCGGCACCGGGCAGTTGCCCAAATTCTCGGAAGACCTTTTCAAGACGACGGCCGACCATTGGCTCATCCCCACCGCGGAAGTCCCCCTCACGAACATCGTCCGTGAGACGATCATCGAAGCATCCTACCTGCCGCGCCGCTTCACCGCACACACGCCGTGCTTCCGGTCGGAAGCGGGCAGTGCAGGGCGCGATACGAAGGGCATGATCCGGCTGCACCAGTTCAACAAGGTGGAACTGGTTTCGGTGGTCGCGAATGAGGAAGAGGGGCTGGCGGAGCTGGAGCGCATGACGACCTGCGCCGAGGCTGTGCTGAAGCGGCTCGACCTGCCGTTCCGCCGTATGCTGCTCTGCACGGGCGACATGGGCGCCGGGGCGCGCAAGACCTATGACCTCGAAGTCTGGCTGCCGTCACAGAACACCTATCGCGAAATCAGCTCCTGCTCCTATTGCGGGGACTTCCAGGCCCGCCGCATGGATGCGCGCTATCGCCCGGAAGCCGGCGCCAAGCCGGAATTCGTGCACACGCTTAACGGCTCCGGCCTCGCTGTCGGCCGCACGCTGGTCGCCGTGATCGAGAACTACCAGAACGAAGACGGCTCCATCACCGTGCCCGAAGCCCTGCGGCCCTATATGGGCGGGCTTGAGGTGATCGCGTGAGAATCCTCCTCACAAACGATGACGGCATCAACGCCCCCGGCCTGTCGGTGCTGGAGGAGATCGCCAGGGAGCTGTCGGACGATATCTGGATCGCCGCGCCGGAGGAGGAGCAGTCCGGCAAGGGCCGCGCGATCTCGCTGACACATCCGGTGCGCACCCGCAAGGTCGGCGCCCGCGCCTTCGCGATCACCGGCACGCCGTCTGACTGTGTGCTGCTGGCAACGCATGACCTGATGCCCGACAAGCCTGACCTCGTCCTGTCCGGCGTCAATCGCGGCCAGAACATCGCCGAGGATACGAGTTTTTCCGGCACCATCGCCGCGGCCATGTTCGGGATGCAGCTGGGCATTCCATCCATCGCGGTGAGCCAGTCCCAGAATTTCCGCGAGCGCGGGTCGCTGCCATGGGACACGGCGCGGACCTGGGGCGCCAAAACGCTGCGCCCGCTGATCGACATGGGCTGGCCGGACGACGTGGTGATGAATGTGAACTTCCCGGACGTTGAGCCGGAAGATGTCCGCGGCATCCAGATCACCCGCCAGGGCTTCCGTGATGAGTCGATCATCCACACCGACCGGCGGGAAGACCTGCGCGGCAACGACTATTACTGGATCGGCTACAAGGGCAAATTGTCGAAGCCGGACGAAGGAACTGACCTGAGAGCGATCTATGAGGGCTATGTTTCGGTGTCTCCGCTACATGTGGACTTGACGCACGAGGCGTTCCTCCAAAAGCTCCGGGAGTCATGGCAGGCCTGATCGCCGATCCTTTCCGAGCCGCCCGGCTCGTCCTCCACCTGCGGCAGGAGGGCGTGACCGATGATGGTGTGCTGCGGGCCATGGAAACCATCGACCGCGCCGCTTTCATCGACGACCCGGAGCTGACAAATCTCGCTTTCGAGAATGCCATGGTGCCGATCCCGTGCGGGCAGATCATTCCGCGCCCCGTGACCACGGGCCAGCTCATTCAGGCGCTCGACCTGGAAAAAGGCAATGAATCCCGTGTCCTGTTGATCGGGGCGGGCTCCGGCTACACGGCGGCGCTGCTGGCTCAGCTGGCCGCTGACGTGTTCGCGGTTGAGCGATTCAACGCGCTGACCGGGGCGATCCGGCGCCGGATCCTGGACCTCGAACTGTCCAACCTGGCGGTGCGCTGCGGCGACGGCTTGCTGGGCTGGCCGGAACGGGGCCCGTACGACCGGATCCTGCTCGCCGGGGCCGTGGAAGACATTCCGGATGCGCTGCTCGGCCAGTTGGGAAAGGGCGGCCTGCTTGTCGCGCCTGTGGCGGCGCCGGACGGGCAGGTGCTGATGCGCCTGCACGAGAATGGGGAACGCGAGCGGCTGGGCTTCCGGCATGCGCTGCCCCTGTTGCGCGAAGGCCCCGCACAGGCGCTTTGACTGCGACTTCGCGCCTGCAGCCCTTGTTTGCCAATCCCCGCGGCCACAGCTATAGGGGCGTATCTTTTTTGGGGCCTTTAGAGAGGAAAATCATGACGAACAAGCACGTTGCGATGCTTATCGGGGCTGCCCTGTCAGCGCTTCCGGCAGCTGCCCAGGAAGCAGGCGGCCGTCCGGGCGGCGGCATGTTCGAATTGCTGATCATGCCGATCGGTCTGGTTGCCATCTTCTACTTCCTGCTGATCCGGCCGCAGCAGCAGCGCGCCAAGAAGCATTCGTCCATGCTGACCGCGCTCAAGCGGGGCGACACGGTCGTCACCTCCGGCGGCCTCGTCGGCAAGGTGAACAAGGTGTTCGATGACGAAGTCTCCCTCGACCTGGGTGAAAACGTGAAGGTTCGCGTGATCAAGACCATGGTGATCGAGGTGCGCGGCAAAGCCGAGCCGGTCGCCGCAAACGACTAGGCCCAACGACTGAGCCCGGCGCCCACCGGCGCGGCCATTCAAGGATTCCCACATGCTTCAGTTTCCACCCTGGAAGTTAGGCCTGATTTTCCTGGTTCTTGTGTGGGGCGTCATCCTGGCGCTTCCGAATGTGGTGAACATGTCCGGCGCGCCGGGCTGGATGCCGAAGAAGGGCGTCAATCTGGGGCTGGACCTGCAGGGCGGCGTCTACCTGATGATGGAAATCCAGGCGGATGAGGTGGTGGCCAACCGGCTGGACGTCCTGTCCCGCGATGTCTCCTCCACGCTGACCACGCCGCAATCCGACCGGATCTTCAACCTGCCGGAAGTGAAGGGCACGCAACTGGTCGTACGGCTGACCCGCCCGGATGCCGATGGGAATTTCCGCACCGGGGACGCGCTGAAGCGCCTTGAGAAGCTGAACGGCCCCGTTGGCGGCGTTATCGGCGGCGCGCAGATGTACGACATGCGGATTTCCGGCAAGGACACGATCACCATCACCGTGCCGCAGGCCGCCGAGGAATCGCTGCTGAAGGATGCGCTGAGCAAGACGATGACCATCGTGCGCCGCCGCATCGACCCGGAAGGCGTGTCTGAAATCTCGATCACGCCGCAGGGCAACAGCCGCATCATCCTGGAAGCACCGGGTGAGCCGGACCCGCAGCGCATCAAGGACCTGCTGAACCGCGATGGCCGGATGACCTTCAACCTGGTCGATGCCAGCCCTGCGGCCGTCCAGGCAGCGCAGGCGGGTGCTGTGAAGCCCGGCTACCGCCTGCTGACGGGTGACGAGACGGGGCCGCTTCTGGTCAAGAATATTCCTGAAATTGTTGGCTCCGACATCGCCAATGCTGCGCAAGGCTTTGACGAGCAGAACCGCCCGCAGATCACGTTCCGCCTGAACGGCAACGGGGCGCGGAAGTTCTATGAAACGACCAGCAAGAACACCGGCAAACGGTTTGCCATCGTGCTGGACGACCATGTCATGTCGGCGCCGAACATCAACGAGCCGATTCCCGGCGGCAACGTCCGCATCACAGGTAACTTCACCCAGCAGGAAGCGATCGACCTGGCCGCCATCATCGAGGCAGGTGAGATGCCGGCCAAGCTTCAGTTCCTCGATCAACGGACCGTCAGCCCGACCCTCGGGCAGGATTCGATCAATGCCGGTTACACCGCGGCGCTGATCGGCCTTGCGGCGGTCGCCGTCTTCATGATGCTGATCTACGGCACGCTCGGCTTCTTCGCCGTGCTGTCGCTGTCCTGCAACATCGTCCTGATCTTTGCAGGCCTGTCCGGCGTCGGGGCCACGCTGACCCTGCCGGGTATCGCCGGTATCATCCTGACCATCGGTATGGCGGTGGATGCCAACGTGCTGGTGTTCGAACGGATCCGGGAAGAACAGGGGGAAGGCCGGTCGCCATGGACGGCGACGCAGGCCGGATATGAACGCGCCCTCTCGACCATCATGGATGCCAACATCACCACGCTGATCGCGGCTTCTATCCTGTACCTGCTGGGCTCAGGCCCGGTGAAAGGGTTCGCCGTGACCCTGTCGATCGGTATCGTGACCTCGGTGTTCACGGCCTATGTCGTCACCCGGATGATCACGGTCGGATACATGAAACTGATGAAACCCAAGCGGTTCGGAATCTAGGGGCAGGAGAGACGCAATGCTGATCAGATACTGGCCCGACCGGACAAAAATCCCCTTCATGAGCCTGCGGGTCGCAGGGGCGCTCTTTTCCATGGTCCTGATTGCCGCCTCGGCGTTCCTGCTCGGAACGCGCGGCCTCAATTTCGGCGTCGACTTCGCCGGCGGTACCGTCATGGAACTGGCGAAGACCGACACGGTCACCGTGCCGGCGGTTCGCGCCGCGATGCCGATCAATGCCGAGGTCAACAGTGCCCGCGGTACGGACGGGCGCGAGATTGTGGTGGTCAAATTCGGGGAAGCCCCGCCGGACTTGCTGGGCGAAGACTTCAAGTCATTGTCAGAAGACCAGAAGGCGGAGCGCGCCTCCGGCGCCACCAACGAGCTGATCGTCGAGACCCTGTCGAAAGAGTTCAATCTGAGCGTCGAGAACGGGGATTTCCTGCGCAACGACTCGGTCGGCCCGAAAGTCTCGCAGGAGCTGTTTACGGACGGGATCACCGCGCTGGTCGTCGCGCTGGCCATGATGCTCGTCTATATCTGGTTCCGCTTCCAATGGCAGTTCTCTGTCGGTGCCATTGCGGCGCTGGCGCACGACGTGATCATCACGCTCGGCATGTTTGCCTTGCTGAAGATCGAGTTCAACCTGACCTCCATCGCGGCGCTGCTGACGATCATCGGTTATTCCATGAACGACACGGTCGTCGTGTTCGACCGCATCCGGGAAGACCGCCGCAAGTACAAGAAGATGCCCGACCGCGAAGTCATCGACCTGTCGCTGAACGTCACGCTGTCGCGCACCTTGCTGACCTCAGGCACCACGCTGATCTCGCTGTTCGCGATCTATTTCCTCGGTGGCCCCGTGCTGCAGGGCATGAGCTTCGCGCTGATCTTCGGTATCTTTATCGGGACCTATTCGTCAATCTTCATCGCTTCGGCGCTCGTCCTGTCGCTCGGCATGGACTTCACCAAGAAGACGGTTGAGGAAGTTCAGGGCTTCACCGGCGTCTGACGCAGGCCCCCGGGCCTTACTGGCCCAGCATCACGATCCGTTCGCACAGGGCGTCGATCGCCTTTTCCGGCGTGTCGCTGTGGACCAGCGCAGCGCGGAAGCTTTCCGGCGTGAACTTGCCGTCGATGATGTGGCTCATCAGCTCGAAGAAGGGCGCCCAGAAGCCGTCCTCGTCCAGGAAGGCCATCGGCTTGGCGTGCAGGCCGAGACGCGCCCAGGAGAGGATCTCCACCGCCTCTTCCAGCGTGCCGATGCCGCCCGGCAGCACAATGAACGCATCGGCCTCGTCGAACATCATCTGCTTGCGGGTGTGCATGTCTTCGACGATGCGGTGCTCCACATCCTGGTACATGCGTTCCTTCTCCAGCAGGAAGCGGGGCATGATGCCCAGCACGTCGCCGGCCGATTCATGCGCAGCGCGGGCGCAGGCGCCCATCAGGCCGACGCCGCCGCCGCCATAGACCAGCCGGATATCCCGCTTGGCGAGTTCCCGGCCCAGCTGTTCGGCCAGCGCGATATAGTCCGGACGCACTTCGCCCGACGCGCCGCAATACACGCAGACTGACCGTAAATTCGACATCCCCTGACCCTCATTGGTTTTTCTCATTCTTCCCCTCATATGGGGCGCCATCAGCCCGCGCTAGCGCGAAATTCAGGCCATTTCAGGCCCAAAGCGGCGCTTCCGGGTTCCCTGTGGGCTCAAACGGCCCCATATCCCGGGGAATGAGTCCTCCACACACCAGCCCGAACCACGACACGATCGAAAGCGCCGATGGCGGCCTCGGCCCGTCCATTGTGCGCATTCTGAAGCTGCTCTGGCGGCCGGAACTGTCGAAATGGCGCCCTGTCATTGCGATCGCGGTCCTGCTGACGCTCGGCGCGTCCGTGCTGGAGGTCGTCTCTCCGCTGGTCGTCGGCCATGCCATCAACCAGGTTGCTCCGGCAGGCGGCGCCCCGGCTGCTTTCGGCACGGCAGCCATCTGGCTCGCCTTCGGGATCGGTGTACGCTTTGCGGCCGGGGCGATGCCCCAGCTGCGCGACTGGCTGTTCTCGCCGGTCAGCCAGGACGCCCAGCGCGTCGCCAGCGTCGACGCCTTCGGCCATGCGCAGCTCCTGTCGCTGAACTTCCACCAGACCCGCCGCACGGGCGCCCTGAACCGTGTGATCGAGCGCGGCGCCAGCGCCATCGACTATCTGATCCGCTTCCTCGCCTTCAATATCGGGCCCACCTTTGTGCGCCTGATCCTGGCCTCGGTCGCGCTGGGCGTCGCCTATGACTACAAGCTCTCGCTGATCGCGGTTGGCACCATCGCCATCTATGTCGTGGTCACGGTCATCATCACTGAGTGGCGCGTGCGCCAGCGCCGGAAGATGAACGAGGCGGACACGCATTTCCGCGCCACGTCGGTCGATATCCTCACCAATTTCGAGACGGTGAAATCCTTCGCTGCAGAGCGCCGCGAGACGTCCCGCTTCGGCAAGGCGATGGCCAATTACAACCACCACTATGTCGAGACCGTGCGGTCCATGTACATCCTGAATGCCACGCAGGCATTGGTGATGAATGGCGGCCTGGCCGCCGTGCTGGTCCTGTCGGCCTGGAACGTCATCCACGGCAAGATGGAGATCGGCGACCTGACGGCCGTGATGCTGATGATGCTGTCGCTCTATGCCCCGCTGAACATCCTCGGCTGGGCCTGGCGGGAGATCAAGCAGGGCGCGGTGGACCTCGAGAAGCTCTACGGCCTGCTCGGCATGAAGCCCGAGATCACCGACGCGCCAGACGCACTGGAGCTTGCCCATCCGGTCGGCAGCGTTGCCTTCGAGAACGTGTCGTTCAGCCATGAAGGCCGCGCCGTCGGCGTACAGGATGTCAGTTTCGAGCTGGCGCCCGGCAAGAAGATCGCCTTTGTCGGCACGTCTGGCGCCGGCAAGTCGACGCTGCTGAAGCTCCTCTTCCGTTTCTATGACGTGGAGTCCGGCCGGGTCCTGGTCGACGGCCATGACGTCCGCGACCTGACGCAGGAATCCCTGCGCCGTGCCCTCGGCCTCGTGCCGCAGGATGTGGTCCTCTTCAACGACACGATCCGGCACAACATTGCCTATGCACGGCCGGACGCATCGGATGAGGACGTCCGCAACGCCGCCCGCCGGGCGCAGCTGCTGGAATTCATCGAAAGCCTGCCCGAGGGCTGGGAAACCCGCGTTGGGGAACGCGGCCTGAAACTCTCTGGCGGGGAGAAGCAGCGCGTCGGAATCGCCCGCGTCATTCTCTCCGACCCGGCCATTCTCGTGCTGGATGAGGCAACCTCGGCCCTCGACAGCGCCACCGAACAGGCCGTTCAGGAAGCCCTCGACGAGGCCTCTCAGGGCCGCACCACGCTGATGGTGGCCCACCGGCTGTCCACGGTGAAGTCGGCCGACGAAATCCTCGTGCTGGAAGCCGGGCAGGTAATCGAGCGCGGAGATCACGCAACCCTGCTGTCAAAGCACGGGAAATATGCTGATATGTGGGAAAGACAGGCCCGCAGTGCGAATCTCAAACTCGCGGCCGAATAAGGGCCCTGAAAAGTCGGGATCGAAACAGAAAGCGTGCTGAATCATGGATGATCTGGACCACAAGTCCACGCCCTGGCTGAATGGCGGCTTCGACATTGAAGGCATTGTCGTGGCCTTCGCCGTATTTCTGGGGGCCTTGCTGCTCGGCTGGCTCTGGGCGCCGCTGTTCTGGCTGGGCTTCATTGCTTTCATCGCCACCTTGCTGGCCACTCGCTGGTCGCAGCGGACGCCGCCAGAGCTTGCCAGCGGGATCGTCGCGCCGTGCGACGGCATCGTCGTGTCGGTCAATCAGGTCGAAGCGCCGCCCGAACTGCGGCTGCACAGCCCGGTGGTCACGCGCGTCCGCATCTCGTCGGCGCCTGTTTCCACCAACAAGGTCTACACGCCGATCTCCGGCAGCCTGGAACACGTCACGCTCGAAGAAGGCGATTCCTCCATCCCCATCGCCATGCGGGCGGATGATGAAGGCCTCGCCCGGGCGTGGATGTGCTTTGAAAGCCATGGCCAGCAGGTCGGCATCCGCCTTGCGTCCGGCGGGTTCGGCCCGCGGATCGAGATCGACGTGAATGCGGGCGACATTGCCCGCCTCGGCAAGCCCTGCGGGACACGCCGCCTTGGCGGCTGGTGCGACCTCTACATCCCGGCCAGTTCCGGCCAGCTCATCTGGCCTGGCCAGACGCTTGTCGGCGGCGAGACCGTCATCGGCCGCCTGCGCTCCGATGCAGGGGAAGTGGATGACGACGAGATCGAAGAGGCGTTCGAAGTCCAGCGTGAAGCCGCCGCCGGTGTTGCGGAGGAAGACCCGTTCGAACCCGTGATTGCGGAAGAGGACGAGGATGACGAGCAATACGTCTCCCCGGATGAAGCGGAAGTCTCCGAAGAAGACCCCGCTGTCCTGTTCGCCCGCCTCCGCGAAGCCGCCCGCCGGTCCGAAGAGGGCGATTGAGCGGGGACAGATCGGGGCTTATCCTTCACCTCTGACACAGCTTCGCTGTGCGTTTCCAACGCGTGTGGGAGGTGAGGGCCACACCGTATCCGCCCGATAATCCCTCATGCCAGGCTTCCCGGCATGACACATCCCACCGGTTTCCTGACTCACGCTTATTACACGATTGCCCGCGCCGTGGCCGAAGCTGGCGTGAATGCGGACCTGTTCAAACATCCGGAACTGATCCCGAAAACGCTGAAGCGCCGCGTCTCGGCAGAGCTGAAGCGGTTGGCCGTTCTGCTCCGCCGTCTGATCTTCCTGATGGCGCTGCAGGTGGAGCTGGCCCCGGTGAAACCGCGTCCGGGAAGCAATTATTTCGAGAAAGCTGACGGCGAACCGGAAGCGCGCAAGGTGGTCTTTTCCGTCTTGCCTGTGCCTGCAGGTGAAGCGCCGGATTTTCTCCACGGCCCGATCACCGTGCCGACGCGCGGCCCTGTCCCCGCCGCGCCGCTGATCGCCCGCTGGGAGGCGATGCTCGACACGCTGAAACATCACAAGCGCCGGGCGAATTGTCTCGCGCGCACGATCCAGCGTTGGAAAGCCGAAGGCGAAGCCCGGCCCTACATTGTGCCCATCCCCAGGACGCACGCCATGCCCGCCGCGCTCGGCATCGTTTCCGGCGGGCTGACTGTGCAGCTGATCGAAGCGCTGCGCGACTGGCCAGCCGCCGACACGAGCTGAGTTTCTCAACAATCAGGAGATTCGCCGGAGCGCCATAGGCGTGTCCGGGCGGACGTGCTGGGCGATATGCTTATTCCGCTTTCGGACCGCCCGTCAGCGCCAGCAGGTGCAGCACATCGCCTTCCAGCCTTGCGCGTTGTTCCGCCACCATGCGCTGGGCCGAGATATAGGCCCGGCGGCCGTTGAGGAACTCGGTGATGGTGATCTCACCATACTCATAGCCCTTCTGGATCGTCTCAAGGATCTTCCGGGAGGACTCGGCCGTTTCGAGGGATTTCTCGTAAAGTGTCATGGCTGCGCCAATGGATTGCCGCGCCGACTGGACCGCCTGGAAGGCTTCCCGCTGGGCGGTGACGCGGTCGAGTTCGGCGACCGTAGCGCTGGCAGACATTTCCCGCGCATAGGCCTGGCGGGCCGACCCGCCGATGGGAATGCTGACCCGGGCCATGACGCTGGTCTCGGACCCGCCAAACTCGTTGCCGAAGTCGAGGCCGAAAGTGGGGTCCGGTCGCTTCTCCATCCTGGCCCGCTGGGCTTTCAGCCGGGCCTGTTCGGCAACCAGGCCAGCGCGGCGATAGGCCGGCGTATTCTCGATATCGGTCTCGAAGAGTGGGGTGATCATCTCGTCGGAGACATCAAGCGGTGTGGTCCGCTCCGGAAAGACGATGTCGGGATAGCGGGCAACAAGGGCCGCGCGAGCAACCTGGGTGGCTGTCCGGTCCTGCTCGGCCTGCAGCTGCAGCAGCCCGGCCTCCGCAGCCAGCTGATCCGCGCGGATCTGGCGCTCGGCGCCCTTGTCCACAGCGATCTGCTGCAGCTCTGCAATCCGCAACGCCTCGGCAGCCTGGGACGCGGAGGATTCCGACAGCAGGTCCGCCCGCCGCCATGTGCTCCACAGGGTCGCGAACTTCTGGCGCTCGTTAAACAGGGACTGATCGAGTCCGGTTCCGGCAAGGTCGATCTCCAGCCGGGCGAGATTGGTGTCCACCTGCCGCTTGCCCGGAAGGCGCACGGTGCGGGAAATTCCGGCAGACCATTCCGTGTACCGGTTTTCAGCAGCGAGCGGGTCGTCGATCTTGCGCTGGCCACCGCTGGCATTCACCTCGAACTCATAAGGGCCCGACGCGATCCGGTTGGCCGAGGCGCTCGCCCTGTCGATATCCGCCCGGGCAGACCGGAAAGACGGGCTCGTCCGGATGGACTGCTCCATCAGATCTACGACCGGATCGGTCTGGCCGGCAGCGGGCAGGGCCAGGAAAAGAGAACCAAGAAGTGCGGCAGCGAGAAGGGGAAGTTTCATTGGAGGCGTCCAAAATCGAGTACGGGTTCGATCCAGTATGAGATCTGGCGGCGTGGGCAGGCCTGGCGAACAGCTTCCAGCACGAGCGGGATGGCGTTTTCCGGCAGAACCATCAGCACAGTGAAAATTTTCATTGCGCCTTTCACCTTCTCCGCCGTCGAGGCGAGATCCATCGAGCTGCCGCGGCCGAGACCGTCCTGGCTGGTATAGCCCGGCAGGGGTGGATCCAGTCCGTCCAGCGTATCGAGCAGGGTCGGCTCGATGCTTTTAGGGCAGACGAGGGTCAGTTTGCGTAGGGGCGTATCCATTGGACCTCTCCTTGCGGCACACCGGAAGGCGTGCGGTCGACACCGAAGCGGCGGTAAAGCACCGGCATAAGGAACAGTGTCAGAATGGTAGATGAGACGAGACCGCCGACCACAACGATCGCCAGCGGACGCTGGAGTTCAGAACCGGGGCCGTGGGCGAACAGGAGCGGGACGAGCCCGAGAGCCGCTGTCGCAGCGGTCATCAGGACGGGACGCAGGCGGCGTTCCGATCCCTGCCGGACGGCCTGCTCCGTATCGAGCCCAAGCGCACGCAGGTCGTTGAAGCAGGTGACCAGAACCAGTCCGTTGAGAACCGCGATGCCGAGGAGCGCGATAAAGCCAACCGATGCCGGAACCGAAAGATATTCGCCGGACAGGCTGAGCGCGATGATACCGCCGACCAGCGCAAACGGTATGTTCACGAGGATCAGGATTGCCTGCCGCGTGGACCTTAGTGTGCCGAACAGGACGACGAAGATCAGGGCAAGCGACAGCGGGACCATCAGGGACAGGCGGGCCGACGCGCGGCGCTGGTTTTCGAACTCGCCGCCGAACTCAAGCGTGTAGCCAGCCGGGAGCGGGCCCATTGCATCGACGGCGGCCTGCGCATCGGCCACGAAGCCAACCAGGTCGCGTCCCGAAACGAAGGCCTGCACGACGGCGTAGCGAGAGCCATTCTCCCGGGCAACCGACGCCAGCCCGGCAACGCGGGATACGGTTGCGACATCGGAGAGGCGCACCATTTCCCCGGCCGGGTTCACGATCAACAGGTTTCCAAAGTCGTAGGCGGCGGTGCCTTTCGTCTGATCCTTGCGAATGACAATGGGCGTACGCCGGCCCGGCTCGATCACTTCACCGGCCACGACGCCTTCCAGCCGCGAACGGAGTTCGTCCTGGATGGTGATGACGTCCAGCCCCAGCCGGCCCGCCCGGACCGGGTCGATTTCCACCTGGAGATATTCGGATACATCATTGGAGGCGGTAAAGACATCCGAAGCCCCGGGAACGGTTGCGATGGCTTGCTCCACACGGCCAGCCAGATCGGCCAATTCGTTGGAGTCCGGGCCGAAGATCTTTACGGCCAGATCGCCCCGTGAACCGGTCAGCATCTCGGAGACACGCATTTCGATTGGCTGGGTGAAGGAAGATTCGATCCCAACAAAGCTTTCCATGACACTGCGGACTTCACCCACAAGCCATTCCGTATCCGGACCACGCCATTCTTCGCGCGGGGCCAGTTCCAGGAACATGTCGGATTCATTGAGGCCCATCGGGTCGAGTCCAAGCTCATCAGAGCCGATGCGGCCGATGATGTGCTCAACTTCCGGGACGTTCTCAATGATCGCTGCCTGGGCGCGCATGGCGTCGGCTTCGCTCTGGTTGAGGTTGATGGAAGGAAGCGCGGCCAGCTGCATCACCACCGAGCCTTCATTCATCGTGGGCATGAAGGTTTTGCCCGTTGCGGTGTAGGCGAAGGCGGCAAACACCACGCTGATGGCGGCCACCGCATAAACGATCACCGGCATGTTCAGGACGCGGTTCAGCATGCTGCGATAGGCCGGGGTGAGGACCCGCATCAGGAAGGTTTCATGTGCCCCCGAGGATTTGAGCAGGAAAGATGCGAGGACCGGGATCAGCGTGCAGGCCAGCAGAAGGGCAGATCCGAGGGCGAACACGATCGCCAGCGCCACCGGGGCAAACAGCTTGCCTTCCAGTCCCTGCAAAGTGAGTAGCGGGACGAAGACCAGGCAGATGATAAAGATGCCCGCGGCTGTTGGAAGCGCGACCTCGGAAGCTGCGCGGTAGATCACGTGCAGCTTGCTTGCCTGAGGGTTTTCATTCAGGCGCTCGACCGCATTTTCGGTGACGACAATCGCGCCGTCGACAATCATCCCGATGGCGATCGCGAGACCCCCAAGGCTCATCAGATTGGCCGACAGGCCGAACAGTTTCATCAGGAGGAATGTTGCCAGCGCAGAGGCAGGCAGGATCAGCGTCACGACCAGGGCCGCGCGCCAGTCTCCGAGGAAAACAATCAGGAGGGCGATCACAAGAGCCACAGCGATCAGCAAGGCTTCGGTGACGGTCCAGACGGCTTTTTCAATGAGGTCAGACCGGTTGTAGAAGACTTCGATCGAGACGCCTTCCGGCAGGCTGCTCTGGAGTTCGGCGAGCTTGTCTTCAACGCCTTTGACGACCGTCCGGGCATCCGCGCCTCGGAGGGCGACGACGATCCCTTCAACGGCTTCACCCTCGCCATCGCGGGTAACGGATCCATAGCGCGTCAGGCTGTCCAGCTGGACCGTTGCGATGTCGCGGAGGCGAAGCACTTGCCCGTCCATTTCACGAACGACGAGTGCGCCGATGTCGTCCTCGTTTTCGGTTGCGCCGATGGAGCGGACGACGAGCGCCTCCTCTCCTTCGGACATCCGGCCAGCACCGTCATTGCGATTGTTGTTTTGGAGTACAGTGCGGATGTCGTCCAGACTGATCCCGGCCATCGCCATGGCGGCTTCATCCGGTGCGATGTTGAATGTCCGAACCCGGCCTCCAAGCGCGTTGACGTCAGCAACGCCGGGCAATGTACGCAGGGCCGGGCGGATGACCCAGTCGAGCAGGGACCGGCGTTCTTCCAGCGAGAGGTCATCGCTCTCGATGGTGAACATGAAGACTTCCGACAAGGCAGTGGAAATCGGTGCGAGACCTCCGGAAACGGTTTCTGGGAAGTCGCCGCTCACCGCGGTCAGGCGTTCGGATACCTGCTGGCGGGCCCAATAGATGTCCGTGCCTTCCTTGAAGTCGATGGTCACGTCAGCGATCGCATACTTCGCCTTGGCGCGCATCATGGTCTGGTCGGGAATGCCCAGCAGTTCCATTTCCAGCGGCCGGACCACACGGGATTCGACCTCTTCCGGCGTCATGCCGGGCGCTTTGAGAATGATCTTGACCTGGGTCGGAGCAATCTCGGGAAAGGCGTCGATCGGCAGCTTTGCCGACGCATACAGACCGGAGACTGCCAGAAGGAGGGCTGCACCGAGGATGAAGATCCGCTGTGTCAGCGAGAAAGAGACAAGGCGATCCAACACGGTCCTCAGACTCCTTCAGCAAGGTTTTTGAGGGCAGCGAGGCCGGAGACCGCAACCTGGTCGCCGGATGAGACGCCACCACTCAATACGGCATCTTCCCGGCTGCGGGTCAGCACGCTGACTTCCGCGCGGCGGAAGCCGCTGCCGGTATCAATAAAGACACAGTCAACGCCGTTGATACGGACGATCGCCTGCGCGGGAATGATGAGATTGTTTTCCTGGCCGGCCGCATCGAGTGAGAGATTGACCAGTTGGCCGAGGCGCCAGGAGGTCGAGGATGGAAGTTCAATCTTTATCCGGACTGACTGCAGACGCGCATCGACGGTCGGGTCGATCGCCACAACGGTGCCTTTTCCGGCAGAGCCTGCCAGTGACACCGTCGAACCGATGGAGAAGGTGTTCGCCACACGCTCAGGCAAGGCGACGTCCAGCCAGTACCGTTTGCCGTCAAAAATGGAGAGGAAAGGTTCGGACATGCCAACCGCTTCCCCGGCGTCGACAGACACGCTGGCGACCGTGCCGGAGGCGGGGGCAACGAGTTTGAACCGGCCAGCCTCTCCGGTGCTGCGAACGGCGCTCAGGCGCCGCTGATACGCAGCGAGGTTTAGGTGGGCTGTTTTCGAGTCATGCTCGGCTTCATCTGCTTCCTGCGCCGAGCGCAGGCCAAGCTCGCGAAGTTCCAGGGCGCGTTCGAGCAGGTGGTCCATATGTTCGGCCATGATGCGCTGGGATTCGAGTTCCGCGCGGGCCGTTTCGTAGTCGGGGCTGTAGAGTAGGGCGACCGGGTCTCCAGCTTTCACCTGCATGCCGGGGATTACCAGCGTCTCGAGAATAACCGCTTCAAACGGGCTGGCGACCGGCGTTGAGTTGCCGGGCGGCGTAATGACCGTTCCGAACGTCCTTGTGCCTTCGATCGCGCTTTCTGCGCGAACGGGGGCCGTCGATATGCCAAGCGCTTTCCGGCTTGCGGCGGACACTTCAACCGTCTGGGAAAGTGCCGGTTCGCCTAAAATTGCCAGAGAAGTTATCGCCAGCGCTGTGCGCAATACCCAATTCACCATCGTCTTCTCGCCGTGTCGTGGTTTCTGTCCATGACGACGTTCTGACAGGTCTCACTGACGCCATCCTGACAAGGAATTGAGCATCTGCATGCGTGGCATGCGATAATGTCAGTGACAGTTTGCTGAAAGATCAGGCAGGGCGTGCGGCGGGGAAGCGAAGGGCAAGTCCGGAATATGCCGGCTGGCAAGTGACCAGTTCACCGCCATGGGAATCGGCAATCCGGTCCGCAATTGCGAGGCCGAGGCCGGCTTCTCCGCCCGGCGCGCGATCTGCCCGGATGCCGCGCGCTTTAAGTTTGTCCAGCTCGTCCGGTGTCAGGCCCTGTCCGCCGTCGATCACGGCGAGGTTCGCACCGGGGCCCGCGCGGACAATCACTTCACTGCCTTCCGGCGCGGCGCGCAGGGCGTTGACGATCAAAGTCCGGAGGGATGCGGCGACCGCCTCCTCCAATCCCCGGAAAGGGGCCGGATGATCGGATTCCACCGACAATTCACGTCCGGCCTGGATCGCGGCAGGCGCGAGTTCAGCCACAATGCGGCGCGCGAGGGCATCAGGCTCAATCAGGCTCCGGCGCTGTGCCGTGTCGGGCGCGTTGCTGCGGGCCAGCAGCAGAAGCTGGTCGACCATGTCTGACAGAGCACGGATCTGGGCCCGCAAAGGCGCAGCGTCTTCCGCTGGCAGTTTGTCGAGGGACAGCGCGAGGATCGAGAGCGGGGTCTTGAGCTCATGTGCCGCGTCGGCCGCAAAGGCCTCCTGCCGCCGCGCATGGGCTGCCAACCGGCTGGTGAGTTCATTCACCGCTTCCGTAAAGGGGGTCAGTTCTCTGGGCAGCGCGTCGGGAGGCGTCTGATAACTGCGGAGTTCCTGAGCGGCTTGCCGGACATCGCCGGCGATTCCTTTCAATTGCCCCTCTACGCGGCGCACCACCAGCAGCGCGCCGGTGCCGAAGAGCAGGAGGAAGACGCCGAAGGGCACAAGCACGTGTTCGGTGATCTCGCGGACCGTTTTCCAGAGCGGGGGCGGGTTCGCGCTGAGAAGGCCGTATTCATAGATGACCATGATGGTCAGCACGGCGCCGCCAACCAAGCTTGAGATCAACAGGCCACGAAGCAATCTGCCAGCGATGGAGTTCATGACACTCTCCGGTTTCCGAACAGATAGCCCACGCCGCGGACGGTGTGGAGGATGTCGTCTTCCCCCACTTCGGCGAACCGGCGGCGCAGGCGGGACGCCACGGCCTCCAGCGCATTCGGCGTCACCGGATCTGCGGCGCTGTACAGCGCACCTTCAATCCGCTCGCGAGGGACGACCTTGCCTGCATTCCGCAAAAGGATTTCAAGGAAGTCTGCTTCTTTCCGGCCGATCGCGAGCGGGCGGCCGGAAAGCTCTGCCTGCCGGGTCGTCGTGTCGAACGTGACGTCGCCCACCGTCAGGACGACAGGGTCGCGGCGGCCGGGACGGCGGATCAGGGCGCGCAGGCGAGCGGCGATTTCATCGATTTCGGCGGGTTTGACCAGATAATCGTCCGCGCCTGTGTCCAGCCCTGTGACGCGATCATCCAGCGTACTGCGCGCCGACAGAATCAGGACGGGCGGACGATCGGCAGGTAGGCTGCGCAGCCAGTCAATGCCATCGCCATCGGGCAGGCCGAGGTCCAGCATGATCACGTCGAACTGCCCAACAGCCATGTGATCGTCCGCTTCAGCAATGCCGCCAGCGATATCACTGTCGATACCGCGCGCGCCGAGCCGCTCCGCCAGCAGGCTGGCCAGTTCGTGATTGTCTTCGATGATCAGCGTTCGCATGTGTTCGTGGAGTCCGGGATTTTCTCGGATCCTATCAGCAAAAGCTGACGCCGTCCTGACCGGTTGCGTCAGTTGTTTAGCGGCACAGTTCTCGTTTCATATACCGGTGTCCCCGCCTGCAGGTGTGCATCGATAAAGTCGTAAGTGATCTGCAGCAGCGTCTTGCCATCTATGGTGAGACTGTTGATCGGAATTTCGCCGAAGCTGTGGCGCGCTCCGGATACGGTATAAAAAGCGTAGGATATACTGTTGGAGTCGG
Organism: Hyphomonas adhaerens MHS-3; assembly: GCF_000685235.1. Taxonomy (NCBI): domain Bacteria; kingdom Pseudomonadati; phylum Pseudomonadota; class Alphaproteobacteria; order Hyphomonadales; family Hyphomonadaceae; genus Hyphomonas; species Hyphomonas adhaerens. Next base: position 680 of record NZ_ARYH01000004.1, on the reverse strand, counting down.
CTTCAGTTTGGATGGCCTGGGCGAAGGAATAGTCCACAACATCATCCTGGTCGCCATGCAGGATCAAAAGGGGCGGTTCGCCAGCATCCATCAGGCCACTATAGATAAAGCGTCCCCAGTAATCGATCATCACCTCCGGCTTGGGCGCGTAGATTGAATATTCGTCCAGGCCGTAGCTGATGTGGAGGCCGATGACCGATCCCGCAGATCCCCCCCAAATGGCGAAACGGGACATGTCCACGCACAAGTCAGCGCTGTTGTCCTCGATCCAGCGCAGCGCCTTCGTCGTGTCCTCGATCGAACTGGTGATGATGTTCGCCTGGTCCGTCTGATTGTTCGAAATGATGGGGCTGACGCCGGCATTCAGGATGGCGTCCCGGACTGGATAGAATTCTGCTGACGGAACGGGATTATCGCCCGCCAGCCTGTAGTCGATGGAAATGGCGACATAGCCCTGGCCACTCAGGTCGGAGGCAATCGAAGGCCATGGCGCCGATTGTTTCGTTCCATCCTCAAATCCGCCGCCATGGACAAGAACGACGAGCGGCCGGGCCGCGGTACATGCATCGCCGGACTGATAAACGTCAAGAAGAAGGGACTTCGACCCGCTGGCCAGGAGGCCGCTCCCATAAACCACATCGGTTTGGCTGGTTGGGACAGCCGGTGGTGGTGGCGGCGGT